>NZ_CP108305.1:0-90219 GCF_045040885.1 Streptomyces sp. NBC_00016
TAATGCCCCGGCAAGCCGGGGCATAGAGCACGAATTGCGCAAGCGCAATTCGGATTCCCGCGTAAACGCGGGAATGAATTCCGTAAACGGAATTCTAGAGCGTGCCTATCCGCGCAAGCGCGGATAGGGGGATTCCCGCAAGCGGGAATCCTGGGCGTCCGCTGCGCTCCCGCCCTACCGCCTTCGCCGGGCAGCAAGGGATGAGGGTGCATCACCCTCTAGCCTGTGTAAGGTCTGGGATCCTGACCCACTACACCCCTGCCGTCAAGGCAGCCACCCAACGACAAACCGCACAGACCTTTGATCCACCGTCAGACCGTGTCCGACGTGCTCACGATGGACACCAGGTTACGGCGCTGCATCCCAACCACCACCCACCGGATCTGTGGACCACGTGATGCGGCGAGTACCGTTGGCGAACCTTGACCACACCACAGAACAGCTACCTTCCGGTCCTGCATCATGCGATCCATGCTGTGTAGAGATTGGCATTTTGTCCACTATCCGCTTCACGGTATGGCGCAGCCGATCGGCATGCCAGCGATCGCTCTGACCAGGCTACAAACCTGATGGCTCTTTGGCATGATGCCGCCGAGGGGGTTGTTCATGAAGCATGGATTATCTAGGCGGTACGGGGCTTTGCCAGAGGAGGCGGCCGAGGATCTCCGTGTACACCTGGTTCGCATTTCTCGACGTCGTAAACGCTTAAAGTTGGCTGGTGTTAACAATTTGCGTGACGTGCGAAAACGCATTGCGGAGGCAGTGGCAGCCGGAATCAGTCTCGAGATGTCCGCCGCGATGACCGGATACAAGCTCGAGACTGTGATGCGTTGGCTGAACAAGCAGAAGAAAAGACCTCGAGTCGTCCCGGTTGAGACCGCTCAGTGCCGACTTGAGCTCATTGATCAACAGCGTCGCCGCACAGTTCAGAGAGATCTGGAGATCTCCGCCAGGGCTAAGGCGCTTGTTCGAAAGGCTATGGCCGCAGGCATTGCGATTGACGAGTTCGCTCTCCTGACCGGTTACACCAAACCACGAGTCTCAAAGTGGTTTGCCTCGGTTCGTCGCTCTTTGGAGCAAGCTCAGCGCCAGAGGGAGCTCATCGCCATCCAGCGAGGCAAGGGAAGCCGGCCTCCCCAACATCTCTCGGAAACAGAGTATGACCGGTGGCTTGTCGAAGCTGACTACAAACGCAGGAAGGTTCTGCGTCGGTACGGCTTGTGGCCGCAGGGTCGCCGACCCAACCGCCAATCCACCCGGCGAGGGAGGGGGCGTAAGCGTCAACAGACCACCCGTAGCGTCCCTCAGAAACGCCTCACGAAGGGCTCTGGGAAGCGCCGAAAACGTCCGCGGAAGTGAACTGCGTCACTCTCGCGCGCCTACGCGTGCGCGTAGGCGCGCACGCCCTATGGACAGAGCATTACTTAACTCATCGGTAAGTTCCGTTTTGGGCGGCCGGAAATGACGGCGCGTCTGGGGCTAATGTCGCTGCACTCCCTCAGCGGAGTACGCACCCATCAGGCCGCCTCAGCAGGTGGCGGGGCGTGAACGGCAGCCTCGGCCGCTCCAGGCCGGGGAACGAAGTGGGGCCTGCCTGTCGGTCTTTGGCGGATCGTGGCAGGCAGGCCCCTAGACCCTGGAGGGCCTATCCATGACGGTACACATCGACGAGCAGCCCGAGCGGGCCGGCAACTGTGGAACGGATCGCAACGGGAGCAGTGAGCTGCCCATGTTCACTCCCGTCCCTGTGCCGCGGCCCCAGAGCACCAAAATCAAGGTGCTGGTGGTGCTTCTGGCTGTCGTGACAGGTATCGCTTCAGCCTTCGGCGCCTACATCATCGGCACTCACGTGGCGGAAAGCGCTGCTGAACCAGTCATCTGGGCAGCTGCAACGTTCGCTGCCACAACGACACTCATGATCCACCTGAGCGAAAAGATCGGTCTCATCGAGTGACTGCTAAACCTCCGTTGCCCCCAGGAAGGGCCTGGGTGGCGATCTGACGGCCTAACAGGCCGCCTCCCTACCCGAATACCCATCGACAGGCTGCACGGCGGCGAGAGCGCCATGTGGGGCTCCCGCTCCGCCAGTTGGCTCCAGGACAGAGCACGGGCGATCTTGCTCTTGTCGACGAACTGCCCAACCTGGTGGCAAGGGTCATGCCCTTGGCCGTCCAAGACGGACGCGTCGTCCTGATCGTCGGCGGCGTCCGCAAGGGTCTGTCGGTTGGAATGCCCGGCCGGTCAGTAACTAGCCCATTCCGCGGCGCACGTTCCCCCCAGACCGTGCGTGGTCGGGGCTCCCCGGTGCCTCGACCAGGCACGGACGTGCGGCTCACCGGGCGAGGATCACGCCGACCAGCGCGACCATGACCGTGACCGCGCCGAACGCGGCGCCGAGGGGCTGGCTCCAAGTCGGGTGGCGGTGCACGACGTAGGCGGCGCCGGCCGCGAACCCCGCGAGCAGCTGGCGTCCGCGCCCGCTGGCCGGGAACCGTACGAGGGCGGCCCGGCATATCAAGTGGCGAGGGTCGCCGCCTGGCTGGATTCTTCTCGCCGGGCCGCTGCTCCTCCCTGCCGCTGCTATCTGAGCGGCGTAGCTACGACAGGGCTTCGATTCGATTAGCTGCTCACCTCAATGATTGTGTCTGCGATCAGAACAGGAAGGTGGCTAATGGCGCGTTCCAAGACCTGTTCAACTGGAACTGCGTGTTGGCTGTTGTCCACGCTGATGAGCCTGCCCCAGGTCGCAGGCTCGTAGCGGGCTAGCATCGACAGGGTATATAGGACGGCCCACCAGGCCATCAGAGGATGCAGTTCTCGGGTCATCCGGGGCAGGGCTGGCAGAAAGTACCAACATCCGGCGTAGCTGCGGGTTATGGCCCGTATATGTCTACGAAGCTCATTACCGTCTGTTACTCCTTCGGGCATGGCCCACATCACCCTCAGCTCGCCGCCGCCGTGGCGATAGCGAGCGTAGTCCGGAGGCCCATCGTCACCTAGGGGACCGGTAATCTCGTAGCCAGCATGCCCAGCGAGGGCGGGGTAAGTAGCGAAAAAGTCGGCCAGTGCTTCGCGGGTTCCTGCCTCTATAACTCGGTCGGGGATGTCACACACAGGAAGGCTCATCAAGGAGTTGAGATGGCCTCCGACGCTCTCTATATCTGTGTACAGAGCAGGCATCCGGTTCCTGGATGTGAGGGGATGACGGCGAGTCGGAGGAAGTAGGTCCCAGACGTCTTCCAAGCGTACGGAGGTCTTCTCCCATACGGGTGAATCAAGTACTTCGCTGACCTTCACAAAGCTGCCCTGGGTACCAGCCGGATCAGTTCGTATCTCGATTTCAGGAAAGGGGCGGTCGAATCCCGTGGTTTTGATTCCATGGGAGTCCAGCCGCCAGTCCTCACCCTTGAGTGACCAGGCTGCTGCCGTGATGGCACGGCCAGCTTGGCTCAGGCCGTAGAAGACCTGGAGCGGGCGGGTGGCGGGGCCCACAACAGCAGCTGCACGGAACATCTGCTCAAGCTGCTCGAGGGCAGCCGAATAAGTCTTGCGACGGGCACCAGTGCTGGCCCTGGCCGGTGGGTTCGAGCGGCTGGCCCGCAGCCGCTCCCATGCTTCATCGGTGCCGAGATCGCTGTGCATGGCCAAGGACGCTACCCGGCTTTACACAGACCTTGCGGATGATTTCGCGGATCTGGCGGGGGTGAGTCGGTCCGGTTCCGGGCGGGACAGACTCATTGGGGTGCCTCGATCTTCATGTGGACGCCGGCGACGTGCTCCCGGTGGGGTCCTGGCTGGTGCAGCGCGGTATTCGTCCCTTATTGCGTCTCAGGCGAGCTGCCGTCGATCGGGGTCACGGATTTCCAACTTGCGAGAGCGGTGTCGATGACTGATTTTTTCGATTCGACTGGCCAGATAATTCCCTTTTCGAGGTCAAATAGCCAAACATTCTTTACTCTGTCGAGACGGTCTCGATAGTGGACAGGAAAAGCTGCGGGCACATCATTCGCCCAATACTGGGCGTGTGGACCGATAATGTCAGGACAGACAACAACAAATGGCTCGATGTCCCGCCTCGTTCCTGAGCCGTTCCAGCGATATCCATAGAAGGCTAACCCGTCTGCATATTTGGGGTCCGGCCGGATAAGGAAGTCACTCAAGGAGCGTGTGGCATTGTTGTTGAATTGCTTTAATACTAACTTTTCCAGACTGGATATATCTTCAATTTTCGTTCGCGCACGAAATGCCCACATCGGAGATTCAGCACGCAGGATCGTGAGGTGGACTCGTTCGCGGTACTCATTATGCTGTTGAATGTCCGTTTCTATGTGACTAGAGGTAGTCCACCACATGTCCCATGCGTCAGAATTCTGACCGACCCAACTCGAAGGCCATTTCCGACTTTGCGGGTCCAGAACCGACTTGGCCAGGGACTGAGGCCGGTATGCCCTCATCCGTCCGGTCAGGATCCATGCAACAGCATCGGTAAGGGTTACTTCTTCCACTGGAATCCACTGCTGAAATGATGAATTGGGGTCCAGTTTCGTCATGCGCGCGATCCCGGCGCTCACGGACCAAACACCCCTGTCTCGACCGGAATTGAGCAGTATCGTGGGAACACTTCCCACCCAGGAGTGGGGTCTGAGACCGAACCAGCAGACTCCCACGCCGTCCTGCTCATACCGGTTCGTGCGCTGCTTGATGTCCTCCGGGGTGATCAACGAGAGCTGCGCTTCAAGAGCCACGCGCTGTGTGCCGTCGGCGCTGGTCGCCATCACGTCGGCGCGCCAGGAACGGTCCGTCGCGGCGACCTCGTATTCGGCGTGGTACCCCGCGGCGCGAGCTGCGTGGGCAAGTTCGAGTTTCAGCATGTGGTGGTCAATTGACTCACCCCCCGACATGGAACAGTGCGGGGCTCGCGGGGCGTGACGGAAGAAGCGCAACCCGCGGGGAGAGCGGACCGGGACCATGGTGTGCTGGCACTCACGGCAGGTGAGGGGGGCCCGCGGTCGTACGCGGTGCACAGTGCCCCAAGATCTACCGCAGCCAAGATCAGGAATTGTCGCGTCGATGGTTCCCCATACTTCGTGCCTCACCAAGAACGCCATAAATGCAACTCCGCCCTGCACAAGGGACATTCGCCTTAACAGTAGCGCTGGGCACTGACATCAAGGATCTGCAAGACGAACTTTGCCCGACTCACGCAGCCAGTGTGGGGGCAGCCGACCCGTGCAGGACCATGGGCACTGCTAAGGACCTGGACAGTGAACCCCGGTGGCTGTGAGAACTCTCATGTCCACACGGCACGCCAGCCCGGCACGGTCATTGGTGTTGCCGCGCCAGTTGCTTCTTTTCCCACCGTCGGTAGCGCAGGTCCCAGCGCCACGCACGTACACGCCGGTGAGCACGAGCGATCCTGCTGTCGAGCACGTGGTACTCGGGATCGGCTAGGCGGACCAGGTCCTGGTCGGCACCCAAGGCAATACCGAAGAAGCGGCCGTCCTGGACCTCCTCGTACAGGGCAATGCCGCTGACGACGACCGTGTTGATCGGCGCGCTCGCCCGGTACGCCTTACGGGCATCGGACAGGAGCAGGGTGCGAGACGGGTCCGAAACGTCGAACCAGCCGTCGGCGACAGGGAAGGCGTTGTATCCGAAGTCGTTGACTCCCACGTACCACGATCGGTAGCCGCCTAGGTTGCCGAAGTAGTGCTCCTCGTAGTACCCGAACCGGCGGTTGCCGAGCCAGGCCCGATGGATGCTGCTATCGGTGAGAGCAGCGAAGGGTGTTTTACCCAGCCGGACCCGGGTCTCGTGGACTCGTATCCAGGGCCGGAACCACCAGCTGGTCGTGGTGATCCCGTACATGACCACGGCGTCGTTGTCGCACCATGTGACCAGGTAGCAGAATTTCGACAGGAGCCAGGTCCGGACTGTGAGCTCGACCTTCAGCGTCTCGCCGCTGGCTTCTTGAGGCTCGGTCGGGCGGAGCCTGGTGCATTGCTTCGTCGACTGCCACTTCGGTTCACCGAGCAGGGACGCGACATAGTCGTGCCGGACACCTGGGGCGATCTTGCGGAGGCGGGTGGTGACGTAGCGTCGGCGACCGATAGTGCGGCGCCATCCCTCAGTCAGTGCTTTGGTGAGAGTCCAGCTGGCGACCAGCACTCCCGCCAGTTGCCAGAGGTTGAGGGTGGTGCTGTACCACGGCTCGGGATCGGACTGCATCGCTGAAGAATGCCGCACACCCCCGGTCCTCAACAGTCTTCGGGCTGCACAGAAACAGGCTCCTGTGTGGGGCTGCCAGCCTCGCATCCGAGCATGCTCAGGGAGGGGCTAGAACCTTTGCTGGATGCACCAGAACAACATGCCAACAATGCCTGCGCCGGCGCCATAGGCAGCGCCACGCAGGGCGCTGGAGAGCATCGCCTGGGAGCGGCGGCGGACCCATGCTGCGACTCTCTTCCGGAAGCCTGCGGGCTGGCGACTGATGACGGGCATGGGTCTCCTCCTGGTCTGCGTGCTCTGGTGGGTCTTGTCGGTGCGTGGTGTCTGAGGCGTGAGCGCTTCGAGACGGGTGTGCCGTTAGGCGGCATGTCCGCCGCAAACTCGGCAGCCGCGGCCGGTGACGACGAAGTCCGCGTAGCGGATTCTGCTGATCTGGCGGCACATACGTCGCCGGCAGCGGACGGTCCAGGGAACACTGGTTCCCCGGAAACGTTCTTCTGGGACGAGCCCGGCCTCGCGTAGGCGCTGTTCCGCTTCGGCTTCCTTCAGCGCCCATTGGCGGGCGTCACCCGCAGTGTCGTGTCGGCTTTCCGCTTGCCGTACCCGCTGCCAGGCTTCAGCCCAAAGGTAGAGGCGCGCTTCCGGTACTTGGCAGGCGACAAGGTAGGCGAACAGCTGGTGCTTCGACATGACCGGCTGGTCCCGCTCACGGATTCGCCACGCCGTCGACCGGGACAGGTGTCCGAATTCGCGGACGCGGGCCTTAGCCCGGCGTTCCATTTCTCTCGCCGACGGACAGCCGTTCTTCTCCCAAGCGCGTCTCAGTGCCAGTCCCAGTTCAGCGGAGTTGACGATCTGAGCCAGTGGCCGTGCCCGCGTCAGGTGTGCTTTGCGCCCGCGCTGCGAGGCCTGCCGCCATAGGTACTCGATCCGCTCTCCATCCAGGCGGCAGACAACCGCAATGGCATGTGCCATCTGAAGCGTCGGCAGATCACGGCCGGCCTCCGCACGCTGGATCGTCCCGACCGATGTCCCCACCTTGTCGGCGACTTGCGGACGGGTCAGCCCGAGGGCAGTTCGGCCTTCACGAAGTGCTGTGGCCAGTCGGCCCTTCCAGCTGTTTGGGTTCGGAATGGGCGCCATGGGACGCCCCGTGAGCGCCACTGAGCTATCTGATCATTAGCGCCGAATGCTGTCTGCTCAGCTGTATCGAGCGATGCTGCATCATGGGATTCCCTTGTTCCGATGCCGCGCGCGATGCTGCACGCGGCTACGCGGTACCGAAGTACCGAACTCTGGCTCCAACCAAGACCGGCTGCGCAGCGGGTGGCTCCGCCGCACCGCGGTGCACAGCATCGTGCCAGTGATCGGTCCGCTCGCATGCCGATCGCGGGTACTAAATTCGTATCTGTCGCACGTT
Source organism: Streptomyces sp. NBC_00016 (assembly GCF_045040885.1). Lineage (NCBI taxonomy): Bacteria > Bacillati > Actinomycetota > Actinomycetes > Kitasatosporales > Streptomycetaceae > Streptomyces > Streptomyces sp. NBC_00016. The sequence continues at coordinate 7,649 of NZ_CP108305.1, forward strand.
CCAGAGACAGCGCCAAGTGGCAACTTCCATCAAGGCGCATCGCCGCACCCGTCATCCCTCTCTGGCCACCTGCACTTTCCCCAAAAGTTTGGCCATTGCTTCACTCTGGGCCTATATCCCTCTCACCCCTTTCTTCGAGTTCGTCTCACATCCGCTTGCTGTCGTCGCACCATGCTGCGACCATCCGCACATCTGCCCTTTCTTGGGCGGGCCCTGACTTCCTCTGGCTCCAACCAGCGAACAGGGTTCTTGTGGAACGGGCGGTGGCTCGCCCTTCCACCAAGCGCAGGCCGGGACCCCTGGTCCCGGCCTCGCCTCGCTCGATGGTCAATCCGCCCCCGGCCTGCCTGCGTTCGCGCCCACAGCCGTGTCCAGTCCTAGATCTGCTCTGGCGGCGCCGCCCGGAACCCCGGCTCGGCGCGTACTGCGCTCGAGGCTGGCTGCGTTCCCTGGGTGGCTAGACGGCGCCAGGCATCCACGGCGGCCGTGGCCGGGGGTTGGCGGGGGGACTGCGGACCGAAGAGGGGTGCCGTAATTTCGCGTGTCCGTGACCAGTCAGAGCAGGGCCGGTGCAGGTGGCACCAGGCGTACCCCGTATGGGGTACCGCAGGAACCGGGAGCCAGTTCGGCGTTCTCTCATGCGGTGCAGGCTCGATCAGCCAGCAGGTGGCGCGTTGGGCCTCTTGTCGGGCTTCGGTACATGGCCTGACTATGCGTAACAGGCAGTTAGTTGAGCCGTGACGGAATGGGGGGAGCCATGTCCACGGGAACGGGTGGCCATTACTGGGCAGACAAAGCGCTGCCCAGCGTGTTCAAGCATGAGCTCCTGAAACGCTACGTGCCCCAGTTCGGCGGCATGACGGGCACACAGTCGCACGACAAGCGTGTCGTCTACCTGGACGGTTATGCAGGTGAGGGCCGGTACGAGAACGGTGAGCCGGCGTCGGCAGAGATCGCGCTGCGCGTCGCTTCCCATTTCCGCGCCCGGCACGGGATCACTGTGGAGTGCTTCTTCACGGAGTCGCAGCAGAAGTCGTTCGATCGTCTGAACGAAGTGGTCGGGCACTACCGGGCGAGCGGAGTTCTCGCACACGCCCACCGTGGCGAAGTCGACGGTGTCCTCGACAGCGTGGTCCAGCGCGCTGTTCGCGAGCCGTTGTTCCTCTTCCTGGATCCGTGCGGCCTGGTGCTGCCCCAGGACCGTCTCGTGGAGGTCCTGGCGCGGCAGCGGCCGCAGCGGAAGCCGGCGACCGAGCTGCTGATGAACTTCAGCATGATGGCGGTCTGGCGTCTGGGCGGTCATGTCCGCTCCCCGAAGGGGAACGAGAAGTCGCTGCAACGCTTCGACGACGTCTGCGGCGGCACGTGGTGGCGCGAGTACTTCGCCGACGCGTCGGCGGCTTCCGCCAGGGCTGGCGCCGCGGAAGACGCCATCGAGGCCGTGGCAGCCGAGTACGCCCGTCGGCTTGCCCGGCGCACGGGCATGTTCGTGCAGTCGGTACCCGTGTCGCACGCGCCGCACAAGCGAGCTGTCTACCGGCTGGTCTTCGCAACCCGCAGCCAGTATGGGCTGTGGGTGTTCGGCGACACCGTTGCCCGCGCCCGGGACGAATGGTGGAAGACCTTCGAGACCCGGGAGGAGGAAGAAAGCGAGGGACAGTTGTCGTTCTTCTCCAGCCGGCCGGACCCCCAGGAGTTGGAAGCCCGGGCGGTACCGGAGATTGCGGACAACCTGGAGAAGCTGCTGCTGCGCACACGGCGGCCCATCAAGCTGGTCGACTACACGCTGGAGGTCTTCGGTAGCTTCTACGGCCAGGTACCGGAGCCGGTGGTGCGCAAGGCTGTACGCCTCCTGCATGAGCAGGGGAAGACTCCCAGCAACGGGGTGGGCGTGCGCAGGACGCGGGAAATCACTGTCCACCCCGGAAGCCTTGCGGCCTGAACCACTGACCGCACAAGGCCCCGGCTGCTCTCACGCCACCACGAGCTGCGGCATCTGATCCCAAGTTCGGCCGTCCAGCTCGCGGCCGCCGGCCTTCGGCGTGCGGCCGCCCCACTGCTTGAAGAAGAAAGACACCCCGGCCTCCTGGCAGATGTCCCGGATCTGCGTCACCCACGCCTCGTCCAGCGGCCGGTGCCCAGGACCGGACTCGCCTCCGGCGATGACCCAGTCGATGCCCGTCAGATCCAGCCCGTCCAACGGCCCCAGCAGCGGCTCGCAGGACAGGAACTTCACCGCCGCCGGCACCTGCCGCAGGTCGTCGACGCGCGGCAGCTCCTTCGCGCTCTCCACAGACACACCCATCCACAGATTCGGCGGCCACTCCAGCCGGTCGGCAACCTGCCGCAGACGGCGCGCCCGCTTGGTGAGCACCTGGTAGGTGTGCTGCGGGGTCTCCGCGATCACGTCGAAGACACGGCGCACATAGTCAAGCGGCACCCGAGCATGGAACAGATCGCTCATGGAGTTCACGAACACGGTCCGCGGACTCTTCCACCCGTACGGCACGCGCAGGGCGTCCGGATGCACCGTCAGCCCGAACCCGGGCCCGGAAGTTCGCGGGTCACCGTCGGCCTGGTACTTCGGTGATCCCATCGCCTTCAGCCGTTTCGCCAGCGTCAGCGCGTAGCAGTTGTCGCACCCCTCCGAAACGCGGTCGCACCCTGTGGTCGGGTTCCACGTCGCCTCGGTCCACTCGATCGAACTGCGGTCACTCACCGGCCGGCCCTCCATCCCTTCGAACCGAGCCTCATCCCCGACGGCACAGGAACGGCCCGCGGTAACCCCAACGACCCGCCGCACCACCGGGCACTGGCATCCAACCACCCGACATCCGCACCGTACTCACTACCCCGAAAATGAAACATACGTTCCCTTCTTTGGGAGGGTCTACAGACCGCAAACCAGCCATCCCCGCGGGTGGTGGCGTGCTGCCTCGCAGCCAAACCAGGGCGGTAACGGCCCGGCATGGGACCTGCCAGGATGATCCAGTGAGCGCCACCCGCCGCCGCCCTCTGGGCACCGGTCCCCAGCCCCTCCCCGCCGTCCCCGCCGCCGCCCTCGATCGGCCAGGAACCGCCGCTGAGCGAGCCGCGGCCCAGCCACCCCCCGCCGGCGTCGAAATCCTGGAGCCGGCCGCCGCCCAACGGCGTCGGCTCGGTCCAGGCCAGGAGCAGCCCGCCTGACGTCGCTACAGCCCAAAGTCGATGTAGTCGATGTCCGTGAATTCGACCGTGAGATCTCCGGCGCGGCGGCCGCCGTCCTTGAAGTACACCTCCTGGAGTCCTTCTGCGGCGATCCGCTCCAGCTCGCCCTCGGACGCGCCCTGTTCGTGCGCGGAGAAGAGCCGGGCCGCGTACTCGGGAGGCAGGGCCTGGGTGAGACGGCGCATGCGTCCGTCGTCGGTGGTGCCGGGTGCGGCGGTGAATCCGAACCGTGCGCGGGTCTCGATGACGATTCCCTGCGAGGTGGCTGCCGCCTTCCGGGCGCGGGCGCGGACTCCCGGCTGCCAGCGAGCCCGGACGGCGTCGGCCAGGCGGTCCGCGAGATCGGGGCGCGGGTGCTTGAACTGCCCGCGTACGTAGCGCTCCACGGTGCGCTGGGAGATGCCCAGCAGGCCGGCCACCGCGCGAGTGCCGTCCAACTGTCTGACCAGGAAACGCATCTGTGCCCCGGCGGTCTTGGGGATGGGGCGGGTGAACGCCTGCTGCATGGCCCGGTCCAGGCCGTCACCGATGAGACCCATCGGGACCTCCCTTCTTGATCGTCTACATGGCCCGCTGAGGGCCGATCCGACTGTCCGGCGAGGCTTTCCCCGTCAGGCAGCCGAGAGGCAGGCTCAGCGCCGCTCAGCGGCCTTACGAGCCTGCGGGAGCCGTACGGGCCGGGTGACAGTTCGGGCACTGCTCGCCGGTACCCACGGGCCCGAGCGTGCGGAACCGCGGATTGAGGCGCGCGGCCGGAGTCCCCTCGCCGCACTCACCGCACCACTCCGGCAAGCCGGGCCCGCTCACTGCAGCCTTGCCCTCGGACGGGAGCGGAGCGGTCGACCGCTCCGCATGGCGGGCGAGATCGGACCAGCCGCGTGCCGCCAGTTCCTGCGCCCGGTCGCTCAGCCAGCTCTCCGGCAGGCCCTGCGCGAGGAGTTCAACGGCCTGACCTTCCAGCTTGGCCCTGGTGCCGTTCAGCACAGGCCGGCCGAGGGCAGCCGCGTACGCATCCACGATCCGGACCCCTGCTGCCGAATTCTTGCCCAAACTCGCGCGCTGCTGAGGAACGTCAGCCCCGGAGAGGTTCTGGCTTCCTGGCGCAGCATCGATCTCTCTCTCTCCGTCCGGCGAGGCGCTGACCGGAGCTCCAGCGTCGGCTGCGGCAGGAGAGAGAGAAGAGGGATTAATAGAAGGAAGGAGAAGGGGGTCGGAATCCGACCCCCCGCCCCCGTCGGAATCCGACCGGGGGCGGGTCGGAATCCGACCGGGGGGAGTCGGAATCCGACGGGGGGTAGGGTCGGAATCCGACGGGGGGTCTGACCTGCGGGTTTGTGGCGGGGCAGGGAACGTCAGCTCTTCGACGAGGGTCGGCCCGTAGTCGGTGCGCGCGCGCTTCATGCTCGCCAGCAGCTCCAGGTTCACCCGGTACAGGTCCGCGATACGGGCCCCGTTCTTCGGGCTGTACCGGTCCTTCGCCGCCAGCAGGCCGCGCTCGATGAGCCGCTGCTTGTTCGCCTTGGCGGCCGTCATCTTCATGTGCGCTTCGTCGGCCAGCTGCTGCATGGACGCAATCACGTACCCGCGCTGGTCGGTGTGGTTGCAGCACGCCATCAGGAAGGCGCCTTCACCGACGCTCAGGTCATCGGCCTGGAAGACCAGGTTCATGTGCTGGATCACCGACGCACCTCGACCGGGTCGCAAGCGGAGGCGGAGGCGCGCCAAGCCGGGGCCTGGCTGGACGGGCGAGCAGCGCCGGTTGTCCGGCGCGAGAGGAAGGGCGGGCCGTGCAAGTGGGTCATCTCCCCAGGTAGGGGAGCCGTGACCAGTACATGTGACCTATCAGAACCCTTGAGTAGTGGCGTTGCGCAATCTACTGCGCATACTCTGGGTATAGGTGACCACGCGGGCCCTTGGGCTCACGGGCATCACCCGGCAGACGAGGTCACCTCGCTGCTCACGACTCGAAGCTTTGACGGGTTGCGAGTCGATTCGCTAGGAAGCGGTCCTGTTGTGGCGACAGGGCCGCTTCGGCGTTTCTACGGTGATCGGGAGGTCGTGTGCACCTCAGCACGCCTCCGAGAGTTCGAAGCCTACGGCCGCGTCCGGGTGCTTCTCGGCCCACCCTCTGAGCAGGCGCAAGTAGGCGGCCCGGTGCTTTGGGCGCGGCATCGAGTGGCCGTTTTCCCACCGCAGGAAGGCCATTCGATGCACGCCGAAGGCATCGGCTACTTCTCCCTGCGTCAAGCCGGAGGCTTTGCGCAGTCGAGCCCGCACCTCGGGCGGAGGAAGAACATCAGCGGGGCGGCTGAGCAGCGCATCCACCGCATCGAACAGATCGGTCATCACTCCCCCTTTCACATGTGATCTGAAACTGTACATGGACTGCTGCCTCTGGTGGTGCATTTGAGGCTCTGTCACCCGAAGGTCAGCAGAGGTACGTCGTAGAGGGCGGGGTCCTTGGGGCGTGTCATTACCGGCGCGGTGACTTCTACGACCAGCATCTCGACGAGGAACTGCACCTGCGCCCTCAGCAGATGGCTTGTGTATCCCGTCGCCGAGCGGGCCTTCTCGCCCAGCGACGTGTGGATGTGCGGCAGAACCGTGTCCGTTTCAGCGTCGTACGCGAGCGTTCCGCACCCCATGGCCTCCACGCCGGTCAGATGGACCTTGCTCCAGACGGGAGCGTCAGGGTTCTCGAGCTTCTCGCAGGCACCGACGATCTCGGCTTCTGCGAAGCCGGCGATGAACATGGGGATGTAGCCGTGCTTCACGCCGGTCTCGCGGCAGAAGTCGGCGAGCGTGGGGAAGAAGTCGTCGCCGTGGTCGAAGGTCACGCCGAAGGTCCGACCGGTGGTGAGTTCGTAGCTACGCAAGGTGAGTCCCGAGGTTTATGGGGTGGTTACGAGGCGGTGTCGAAGGCTTGGGCGATCTGATCCTTTTCGGCGCCTGCCATCAGGAGCAGTTGCAGGAGGATGCGTGCCTTGACCGGGTCAAGGGTGTTGCCCGAGATCAGCCCGCGCGCCAGCAGGTCGGATTCTGAGCCAGGAAAGCCGTAGGTCTGGCGGAGCACGGGCCCTGATCCGGTCCGTGATGCGAGAACGACGGGCATTAGCTTCGCGGAATGACTGAGCGCTTCCACACAGGCCATCGGGACGTGGCCGGCACCGAAGGCCGCCACGACGAGGCCGTCGGCCTGAGCGCTCAGCGCCGACAGGAGAGTTCCGTCATCGCCAAGGCCTACGGTGTAGATCGCGGTGCGCACGTCCGGGGTGCCGTTGCGGGGGGCGAGCTTCGGTGAGGGCGCGGGGCGTGCCGTGATGCGCACGCTGTCTTCCGCGACGTACCCGATCGGTCCGGGGTATGAGGTGAAGGCCGTGGGGCTGGTTGCATGGGTCTTGCGGACCCAGCGGGCAGCATGGATCTCCTCAGCGAATACCACCACAGAGCCTGCGCCGCGGGCCTCAGTGCTGGCCGCGACGCGAACGGCGGCCAGCACGTTCGCAGGACCGTCAGCTCCGGCCATGCTGGCGTTGCGCATGGCTCCAGTGACGACGATGGGCATGTCGCTGGTGATGACGAGGTCCAGCAGATAGGCGGTCTCCTCGATCGTGTCCGTCCCCTGAGTGATGACCACTCCGTCGACCGCGAGTGTCCCCAGCAGCGCGGCGAGCTCGAGCAGGTCGGCAAAGGCTAGCGATGCACCGGGCAGCCGGCGGAAGTCGTGGACCTCTATCGCGATGCCCGTGTCGGCAAGGCCTGGTACGGCTGTGACGAGGTCGTCGGCTGACAGCGTCGGTGTAGCGCCGCCGTCCGTCTGGGAGGTCATCGCAATGGTGCCGCCAAGTGAGATCACTGCGACGCGCCGGGACTGGTCGGCCATAGTCTGCTTCCTGTTCAAAGGCGGGGCTGGGTGGGTCAGTGATCGGCGGGGAGAGATCCCACGTACTGGCACGCAGCGTCGATCCCGGCCGCTGAGACGAGCCGGCTGCGGGATTGAACTAGCCCGGATGACCCGTACCGGGCGAGTTGGCCGCACCGCTCGATCAGCCAGGACCATGGCAGTTCCAGGTACTGGGCAAGGGCGCGGAGCCGTCCGGCAGCCGTGGGTGCAGCGGTGATTGAGTCCGCGTCGACGTCGCGTGCTGCGATCGTGAACTCCCGAACGATCGAGGACCGGGCCGTCACGTCGACGTGCCACATGCCGTCCCCTCGAACCCAGTTGGCGATCACCGCCTCCTTGTCCGGGGCGACCACGAAGCCTTCGACAGCTTGGTAGGCGGGATCGGTCGTGAACTGGGAGTGGATACCTAGCGACTCCATAAGCGCCACGGCCAGGAACAACAGAATCCGCTCATGCTGCGGGGAGGAACGGACGACGTCTTCTGGGATGCAGAAGGCCCGGGTACTGGCGCTGCCGAGGGTCTTGGTGGTCTCCCGTAGGTACGGGAACTTGTGATCGAAGATCAGCCACGCGCTGGCCTCCTCACCTCGTTGCTCCCGGGTCCAGAAGGCGGGCAGCGCCGGAAGATTCGGCAGCGCACGCAGGATGTGACGGGCGCAGAAATCGCTGCCCAGCCACATGTGGGCGACGGTGTTAAGTCCCGGTGCGGCTTCCCGGCTGACCGCTGAGGCAGACAGTCGCTCGTACGCTTTGAGATCGCTGCGCGTCTCGGCCAGAGCATGGTCATCGGCCTGCAGGGCGTCGTCGTAGCCGCTAACGGCCCACAGAATGCCGTAGGTGAGGTCGTCCAACTCGTAGGCGGTCGGCGCAGTGACTTCGCATACGCCGCCATTTCTCGTGATCTTTGTGCGGGCCGTACGGGCGTCCAATGCGTAGAACTTTGTGACCCCACCGGTGTCCACCGCTCCTACCAGCAGACCGCGATGTGGCCGCGCCAGAAACTCTTCGGCCCGGCGCTGGTCAGGCATACACACGATCACTCGGCCCGCTTCGACGCGCGCAGGGTGTACCTGCAGCGAAAGCTGTGAGCCGAGCATGGAACGACCTGCTGGCAGCAGCGCATGCCAGTCGACACCGAACTCGGGCGCTGGACGGGACAACCGAAGTCCCGGCCAGTTCTCGGTCATGCTCTCTGCGAAGCCGAAGGGATCCTCTGCGACAGCCGCGAATGCTGGCATGGGAATGCCAGCCATCACTGCTGTCCCGATCCCCGCCCCGGCGCGCAGGAGCGCGCGTCGGTTGAGTGCCACGAGCACCACCGTTCCATCGTCTAGACGTCGAGGGACGAAGATCCCCTCGCCATCCGACGCTGCCTGCTGGGATAGGGCAGTGACCAGGGCCGACGAGGTATCGGATACATGAGGCACTGCAATGGATACATCTCGAGGGTCACTGGCACCCCGGCTAATGCTCTGCCACAGCTCAACTAGGACCCCGCCAGCGCCAAGTGCCCGATCGATGAGTTCGACCTCGGCCAGGTCCTTCGGGGGGCGGTCGCCGCTTTCCCATCGCTGCACCTTGGAGTGCGAAACGTAGGTCTTGGCGGCTAACTCCCGCATGGACAAATCGCGCGCCTCGCGCAGCTCCCGGATCACAAACCCAAGACGATGCTGCGGCGACCGGTCCGGTGTTAGCAGATTCGGCCGCTGCCCCATTCGGATTCCCCTCCATGTATCCAAGTCCCTGTATCCGGCCGACGGATACAGGGCAACCGTAGAAGTCGGCGAAAATCACGCCTACACCTTGAGTACCGGATTTCGCCGAGATCCGGAGCCTGTAACCAGCGCTCAAGGAGGGCGAGATGACTCAGTTCTGGCACGCCCACAACATGGCGGGCACCGTCGCCGACGCGCATGGCCGCCACGTCGACTTCACGCCTCCCGGGGCGGCATCGATGCACGGGTGCCCCTGCATGAGATCTACTGCGGCGCTGCAGCCGCGCAGACGACCAGGCGCTACGGCGGTACGCGTCGCTGCGATCCTTGCTGCTGGCCTGGTGGTTTCGGTGCTGATCGTGGTCATCCGCGACATCGTCACCACTGCGGCCGGCACCAGCCTTACGGGGCTGATTGTGAAGGTCCTCCTGGAGTCGAACAGCAAGCGGGACCGGTGAGCTCTGTGCCTGATGTAATCGCATTCACCCCACCTTGCGGCGTTCGATCAGCTCTTCTCGTCGTTGTCGGCTTCAAGCCGTTCCAGCCGCTCGGTCAGGTCAGCGACTTGTTTCTGGAGCTGCTGAATCGCCCGGGCGGTTGGATCAGCGACGGCGTCAACGGCCGACTCGCGAACGTAGGATCCGCGGCCCTGGTGGGAGTAGACGACGCCCTCTTTGCGGAGTTCGGCAAGGGCTCGCTGCACTGTGCCAGGGGCGACACCGTAGTGATCCGACAGCTCGCGAGTGCTGGGCAGCTTGTCGTTGCTCTTCAATCGGCCCAGCCTGACCTGGTCTTTCACGTCCTGAGTGATCCGTTGGTAGGGCTGCAAGTCCTCGGCCGTCATGAGCCACATCGTAAGGCTCCCTCATTGGGCTAGATAGCTTGACCAGCTTCGTTGACACAGCTTGTTTGGTGGTGCACTGTATCAACCAAGCTAAGTAAGTCGACTAGGTGGCGCCCGGAAGAACCCTCCCTCGGTGAGGACACCAAGGAAGCGCTCGCTACTTGAGAACTCCACAGCGTGATCCACCACACCGACGACGCCGTGACCACACCGGCTGAGGTGAGTGGAGACCCGTCGTGCGGCGCCATTACTTCTGGTGGTGGCAGTCGGCACGTACAACGACCCGTCGGGCGCGCTTTAGCAGTGCGGCCTGGGCTATCACCAGCCAGGTGCTCATTACTGACGGAGAGTGCGGAGGGCCGGCACCCCCACGACGCTAAAGAACGACATGGCAAACCTTCACCGCAGACCCGCCCGGACGGATCTCCCGGCGGTAGTGGTCCATGTCTCCCGAGATCCGGCACCCCAACTCTGGGTGTCGCGCCACCCGCAGCCCTGCGCTGCCCGCCGTCGACTGCCCCGCCTCGAGCGCGGGCCGGTCGGCGGCGGAGTGCGCAGGACGCACTCACGCGATGGACCCCCGGGGCGGCTACCCCGGGGGTCCTTTCGCAGGTCTGCCCTTCTGAGAGGACGACCCACTGATGCACAGCATGGCAGCCCCCGCCCTGGCGGACACCAGGCCGCCGCTCCCGATCCGGCCCCAGCCGCACGAGCGTGACGGCCGCCAGCCCCAGCAGCCCGGCGGCCGTCCCCACCCGCAGCACACCGCACGGCACACCGTCCCCACCCGCCTGATCGGAGCCGCAGCATGATCCCCACCCTCATCACCCTGCCCCGCACTGCCGCCGACGAGATCGGCCCCCGCCGCCCGGGCGCCATCTACCAGAACGCGGACGGCCGGTTCGAGGTCCTGGCACTCATCACCGACTCGCGCGAGGCGGCGCAGCTGCTGCGTCGTGACAGCGCGCGGTGGGCGGTCATTGTCCGCGACACCCTGCGCCCCGACGGCCAGCCGTTCGCGGTCGGCTCGGTGTGGACGACGTCCGACTACCTGTTGCGCGAGGGCAGGCCCGCCTACACCCAGGCCGCCTGACGATCCGCCACGGTCCAGCTCCCATCCCGCCAGAGCGCGAAGGGGTGAGAGCCGGGCCGTGGCTGGCCGTCCGGCCAGCCACGGGCGGCGGCCCCGGAGGTTGAGAGCTCCGGAGCCGCCAGTACAGGAACTTTCGAGGAGTCCCTGTGATCGACAGCATGACACGCACCCGGCCCGTCCCGGCAGAGCAGGACGCCCACCGCCGCTTGGGTGCTCACCTCCTGGACGTTGTCCGCCGCCAGGACGCCAGGATCCCCGCCGACCGGCGCGCCCCGCGCACCGTCGCGGAGATGCGACTGAGGCAGATCGAGGCAAGCGGACAGCAGCCCTGCGGTACCTGCCACGGCGCCGACGGCAGCACCGTGGACTACAGCGAGGGCGGGATCACCCGCAAAGGCTGGGTCCGTTGCGGTGACTGCCAGGGAAGGGGGACCGCCTGATGCGCGCCTACTTGGCCGCCCTCGCCCGCCGCCTGGTCCTCGCCGCGAGTGGCCAGTGCTCCTGGTGCCACGCGTGGTTCGACGACTGGAACGGCGGCACGTGTGACGCCTGCCGGGCCGCCGGGCACTGATGCCGCACCTCATACAGGCGGCCGGGCAGCCCATACCACGCTGCCCGGGCCGCCGTCCTGCTCGGCACCCCCGCGCCCGCGCCCTGCTCGCCGCCGCTGCCGCGGCGGCCATCACGGCATGGGAGGCGGGGCACCGGGTCGCCGACCTCCACCCGCACCGCCCACATCACCTCGAGGACCCGCCCCGTGCCTGAGGACCTCTACGACCGCTACCAGGTCGCCTCCACCGCCCACCGCCAGCACCACGCCACCTGCACCGCCTGCACCGACACCAGCCGCTGCCAGCAGGGACAGCGGCTGTTCGAGAGCTTCACGCGGTTGCAGGACGCCTACCTCAACCGTCAGCGCAGCAAGCGGCGCTGACGTTCCGCCAGTCCGACACCGCCACCTCTGTCGGCTGCCTGACCCGCACCGCCCGGCCCCGCCCCCGTCGGCGGCCGGACGGTGCGGCGTCCAGGGGAGCCGCGCAGCCCGCGCGAGCCACGACTCACCCCCTCCCGGAGGCACCTCATGCGGACGCTCCCGTTACTGACCCCACTGGACGACCCCGGCCTGCCCCGCTGCCAGCCGCGCTCCCTGTGCCTGCACACCCCGGCCTGCCCGACGGGCACCAGCCCGGATGCTGACCGCGCCCATGTGGTGGCCGCCCACCCCGAGCAGGGGTGGAGCCTGCTGTGCAACGGCGTCCTGGTCTTCGACGACACCGGCGAACTGCTCCCCGACGGCCGGGCCATCGACCCGCACCGCCCCGCCGTCGCCGCTGACTACTGGGTCCGCTGGCGGCACCCGCACGTCGCGGGTTCCGAGCCCGGCCCCTGGGACACCCTCACTGTCCAGGTCCTGCCCTTCACCGGGCTGGAGGACGAACCGCATCTCCCCTTGGACGCCTGGCGCGATCCGGCTGTCACCCGCGAGCAGCGCCGCCGTCTGTCGACGGAGTACGACGCCGCGCAGGTCGCGTGGTCCCACGCCCGGCTGCGCCGGCAGGCGGCCCCGCTGCTGCGCGAGGCCGCCGCCTTGTGGCAGGCCTGGATCGCCGCCCGCGACACCCTGACCCGAACTTTCGACGGGTTCCGGAAGGCCGCCGACGGTCACTGGCAGGCGCAGCTGCTCCGCCTGGCCGACGCTGAAGCCGCCGCTGAGGCCGCCGCCGATCGGTTCGACGCCGTCGCGGCCAGTCTCGCCCGGCTCGCCCACGACCAGATCCGGACGGCAGGCGAGGACCACGACCTGCCCCTCTACACGGTCGCGCAGGAGCTCGGCCTGGAGGCCTCCGACTGGCGCGTCGCCTGGCACGGCTCCTACGACGGCTCCGCTCCCAGCACCTACGGCGACCGGTTGACCGACCACCTGCACCGGCAGATCACCACACAACGCACGCGGCTGCTTGAGCTGGACGCCCTTGCCGAGGGCCTGCGCCGGCACCGCACGCTGCCGGCCGCGCACTGACCACCGCGGCCCCGACCGGAGGCAGACCCGCCCGGGCCGCTTTCCAGGACCTGCTTCGCGGGCACCGGTCGCCGTTTCGGGAGCAGCCGCCCGCGTTTCGGGAGCGGCCCCCACCGTTTCGCCCCCACCCGCCAGCCTTCTCAGGAGGCCCCTCGTGACGATCACCGACCTGCCGCACCAGGCGGCACCCGACACCCCTGCTTCGCGGGCACCGGCCGCCGTTTCGGGCGCACCCGGCTTCGTTTCGGCAGCATCCGAGTTCGCTTCGGAGACGGACAAGCGGAACCCAGGCAAGCCCAAGCGGGACCGCTTCACGGCTGCCCTGCCCTACGTCGCAGCGATCTTCGGAACGCTGGTTGGCGGCATCGGCTTCGCCACGTCCTACAACACGCTCGCTGAAGTCGCCCTGAGCTGGGGATTCGGCGAGGACCTGGCAGCCTGGTTCCCGATCGGCGTGGACGCGTCGATCCTCGCGTTCCTCGCCCTGGACCTCTACCTGATCCTGCGGGGCATCCCGTGGCCGGTGCTGCGCATGGCCGCGCACGGGATGACCGGTGCCACGATCTGGTTCAACGCCTCCGCACAGGGCGAGATCGGCGCCGACCCGGTCAAGAGCGCCAGCCACGGCGTCATGCCGATCCTGTTCGTGATCGGCGTGGAAGCCGCCCGCCGCCTGTTCATCCAGAAAGCACAGCTCGAAGCCGGTACGGCTACCGACCGGATCCCGCTGCACCGCTGGATCCTCGCCCCGGTTGCTACACCCCGCTTCTACCGCCGTATGCGGCTGCACGGGGTCACCTCCTACCCGGAGATGATCCGCCGCCAGCAGGAACTCACTGCCTACGAGCAGTGGCTCAGGCGCAAGTACGACAACGATTTGTCCAAGGCCAGCGACGACGAGAAGCTGCCGATGAAGATGGCTGCCCACGGCTACACCGTCGCACAGGCCCTCGCGCTGCCTGAGCAGCAGGAACGCGAAGCGGAGGCGAGGGCGGAAGAGGCGGAGCGCCGGCACCTGGACGCGGCCACCCGGCGGGAGCTCGCGCAGAAGAAGGCCGAAGCCGAGCGGCTGGAGGCCGACGGCGAGCTGGAAGCCGTCCGCGCCCGGGTGGAAGGCAACACGGCCCAGGCCCGTGCCCACGCCCGGGCCCAGGCCAGTGCCGCAGAGCGGGCCGCTGAGCTGGAGGAGAAGGCGCTGGAGACGGCGCTGGTTGCCGAAGCCCGCGCCCGGGCGGCGGAGGCGGAGCGCACGGCCGCTCAGGAGCGGCAGGCGGGCGCGGCCGCCGACCTGGAGACTGCCGAGCTGGAGCGCCAGGCAGCCGAGAAGCGGAAGCTGGCGGCGGAGGCTGACCGGGTGGCCGCGGCAGAGGCTCAGGCGATCGAGACCCAGACCATCGCCGAAGCCCGCGCGGCCGCTGCCGAAGCGAACCGGCGTGCCGCCGAAACGGAGGAGGCTGCTGCCGAAACGCGCCGCCGCGCCGCCGAAGCCGACCGGCACGCGGCGGAGGAGACGGAGCGCCAGGCCCTCGCCGACGCCCGCACGCAGGCAGCCCGCAAGGCTGAAGCCGAAGCCGAGTACCGCGCTGCCGAAATCCGGCTCGCCGCCGCCGAAATCGAGCGGGCCGCGGTCGAAGCCGAGGACACCGCACGGCTCACCCCGCGCCAGCGCGCGGTCCGCAAGGTCGCCCGGATGATCCTCGCGCAGGCCGACGGCGCCGCCGACCGGCTGCCCCTCGCGGACATCCAGCGCGAACTGTCCGTCACCTCGCCCGGCACCGCCTCCGAGTACCGCGCAGAGGCCACCGAGCTACTCGCCCAAGGGTACCGGCCCTGACCTGCATGAATCCGTCTCGACGGTTCCACCGGCCCCCAGGACAGGACTAGTGCCCTGGGGACGCGGTGAAGGCGCCGTAGACGCCGCACAGAGCTTCCCACCGATCCGGATCGCCCGACCACCCCTCCTGAGGAGAAGCCCCCTGATGACCAGCAAAGACATCGCCACCCGCGTCACCACCGGCGTGCAGGCCCTGGCCGTGCCGGGGCAGCGTGAGGGCTGGCAGGCCCAGCACCGCGGGAGCCTGCTCACCGACGCACAGACCTACGACGCGCTCGCCGACGCCCTCCAGGCCGACCTGAAGACCCGCCGCGTGGACGGTGACCTGCCCTGGGGCTTGTCCGCCGCCTCAAGGGCCCGCAAGCGGGTCAAGCCGCTGCGGGAGGCCGCCCGGGCCATGCGCAAAGCCGCCAAATCCATCAACGCGACCGTCGCCGCGTACGAGGAGACGACGCCCGACATGGTCCTGAAGCGGCGCGAGGACAAGGCGCTGAAGAAGGCCATGCGCAAGCAGCAGATCGGGGCCGTCGCCCACAACTCCGCGCAGCAGACGCTCCAGCGGCTGGCACCGGGCGGGGGCGACGGCGAGCAGGCCGGCGCGCCCCGGCTCTTGGGTGACTTCTTCGGCCCGAACAACCAGCAGCGGGGCGCCTGATGAGCACGCCCGCCATGTCCCCGAAGAAGGCCGCCCACTGGAACGCCCGATTCGAACAGGCCCGCACCGCCGGAGCCCAGGGCCCGGAGCTGTTCTTCCGGGCCTGGCACGACCTGCTCAAGGTCGCAGCTCTTCAAAAGGCCCGCTCCACCGGGCAGCAGGCGGTGTTCAACACCTTGTCGGCGGAGCTGGAGCGGCTCTACCGAACTCACTGCCAGTAATCGTCATCGTCATCATCATCACCGCCGGAATGGGGGTTGACGGGGGTCCCAACCACGCCTACGCGTATGCGTGCGAGACGGCCCCCTCCCGTGACCGGCAGTCACCAGGAAAGGAGGGCGCGTGTCCGACGACGACCACCCGGACAACCTGCGCCATCTGCCCCGGATCGGCTCCCCGCCGCTGCCGGACCTGCCACCGCCACCCGACCTCACCACCCTCGCCGCCAGCGCCCCTGAAGGCTCTGGGGATGTTCGAATTTCGCCCTTCGACGCCCCCGAAGTGCCGCACGTGCCGGCCCCTCCGGCGGCGGTCACGACAGCCCTGCGCAGCGAGGGCACCGAACCGTCTGGCGCCCCCGACGCGGGATCCCCGCAGCCGGGGGCGCTGTCGCTCGCGGCGATCCTCGCCATCGCCCTTGCCGCGTTCGAGGGCATGCAGACCTGGATCCAGGAGAACGGTCCGCGACGCGCGGAAGCCGCCCGGCACCAGCGGGAGATGGAGCTCCTGGCCGCCAAGGCCGACGCGGACGCCGCGCGGCTGCGAGCCGAGGCCGGCGCCGTGCGCGCCAAGAGCCGGGTCCCGTCCAGCCACGACTACGGCCGCAGCGCCCTCGGGCGCGGCTCCGTCAGCCGCGGCGGCCGCAGCAGCGGCGGGCCGTCAGGCGGTGGCATGTTCGGGCGCGGCTCCGGCCACGGCACGGGCCCGGCGGCCCCAGGGCGGGGCCGAAACGGCAGCACGTCGACCGGAAGCCAGACAACCTCGGGCCGAAACGGCCAGCCGCGCGGCCGAAATGACGGCGCGCCCTCGCGAAACAGCGGCGGAGGGAGCCGAAACGGATCCCTCGGTCCCGGCGGGCTGCTGTCCGGGCGCCGCGGCTCCGGCAAGAGCGGTACCGGCGGTGGCTCCGGCACCGGCGGTTCTGGTGGGGCCGGTCGCTCCCGGACCGGCGGCGGAGCTTCCGGCAGCGCGGGCGGCGGCAGCACGGGCCGCTCCGGTGACTCCGCACGGCGCTCCCCGCGCCAGGCCGTCGCCGACTGGTGGAAGAAGGGCAAGACCTCCCGCGGCACGACGGCCGCCGGCGGCGGCACCGGCAGCGCCGGTGCCGCCGTACGCAGTGCCGTAAGGAACGCGAAGCCGGGGCCGACGTTCTGGGACGCGGCCGGAGACAAGCCGCGCAACCGGTGGAAGCAGGCCACGCCAGCTGCCCGGGGCGAGGACACCGGCAAGGGCAGCCGCAGCGGCCGCCGCAACTCTGCGAGGAACTGGCGCACGCCCGGGGGCAGGGGTGACCGGCGGGTCACCTTCAAAGACGCCGTCGCCGATGCGTTCGCCGACCGGTGGAAGCGCCGACGGGACCAGTGGGCCGCCGCCGGAGGCCCTCGTCGCGCCGCCAAGCCCGGCGTCAAGTCCGGGGGCGCCGACGAGGGCACGGACTCGAATGAGCGTCGCTTCTGGGACGCCATGAACGACTACGCAAGAAGGCACGCGGGCGCGGGCGGTGCTCAGCCCGGTGCCGACGCGCGCAGTTCCCCCTTCGACGACGCCGCTGAGCCCGAGGCCACGTACACGGTGGAGCAGGACGGCCCGGCCCGCTCGAACCGGACGCCGGGGCAACCGAACGCGGTTGTCCGTCAGGGCCCGCCCGCTCTGCCGCGTGCACCCCAGCGCCCGGCCGGCCCACGGCCCGGCACCACCCGACCAAAGGAGCCCATCCCCATGCCAGCTGCCGCCTCCCGGCCCGCCGCCGCGCCGGGCCGCATGCCCGCCCAGCACGCCACCGACATCACCCTGGACGTGGCACTGCGCGCGCTCACCCTGCTGACCTCCTCCGGCATGCGGACCTACGACGACTGCGACGGACTGGCCAAGCACTCCCGCCAGCTACTGGGGGAGCTGGAGACGATGGCGCAGGACCTGCGGGCCACCCACAACGTCAGCGGCCGGCGCACCCACGCGGGCCTGGCACAGCTGATGGAACAGGTCGGTGAACTGGTGCGGCAGGCCGACCGGATGGCGAAGGCGTGCCTGGAAGCCGCCGAGCTCGCCGAAGCCGAGGAATCGCAGATGGCCCGCCACTACCGGCCCACGCAGGACGCCACCATCGACGCCGGACTCTTGACCCCCAGCGCCCGCATCCACAACGAGAACTAGAAGGAGATCCCGTGGCACACAGCGCGCCCGCCATCGGTGACGACGGCGCCGCCAACGGCTTCACAGCCGTGACCGCCAAGTTCACCGCCCTGAAGAAGGCAGCAGCCGGCCTGATGGAAGAGGCCGACCTCGTTGCCGAACGCATGCGCAGCGACGCGAGGGCTTCCCTGAAACTCGCCGACCTGTGCACGGCCGCCGAGGTCGACCCCAAGCACATCGCCGCCGTCATCGAGATCGGCCAGGCATTCGACGGGGCCGTCCACGGCTGCAAGGGCCTCCAGACCGCAGCCGAGGGCGTACTGCTCGCCGCCGGCCACGCCGGCAGCGAGCACCAGGCCGAATACGGCGCCGTCCACGAAGCGGTCACCTCCAGCCCGGCACGCCAGGCCCGGGCCGGCTTCTACCGGCCGTTCTGACCGCACTACCACCGCCTCATTCGGGGGCCGCGCCCGAAGACGGGCGCGGCCCCTTCCTCATCCCTGAAAGGATCTGATCTGCCGTGATGCGCAGGATGCCCACGCGGGCGAAAGCGGAACTGGCCGCCTACGGGGCATCCTCCGCCGCCCTCGCCGTACTGCCCAACCTCGAGCTGCTGCCCGCCCACCTCACCGTCGGCGCGATCGGCGGCGCCAGTACCTGGTGGCTCTACCAGCGCGTCAAGTCCGGCGACTTCCGCAAGACGATCCGCTCCGGCCAGCGCCTCCTCGGACCGGTCACCGGCAGCGCCGTCTACGCGGCCGCCGCCCTCGCCCCGGGCGCCAGCTGGTGGGAGATCCCCCTCGCGCTCGGCTGGGGCGGCCTGATGTCCGCCTGGCTGCCCGCGTCCCGCTCCACCTGGACCCCGCCGGGCGAGATGACCACCGCCTACCCGCCCGGCTTCACAGGCCTGGTCATGCGGCTGTGGGACCAGCACGAAGTGGCCCCCGGCACCCGGCTGGAGAACATCGAGCAGACGATCTCCCGCGACCACCCCGACTTCGCCTGCGACATCGTCGCCCCCGTCGGCAAGCCGGTAGGGAAGATCGACGCCGACGCCATCGCCGCCTGCTTCGGCGTCCCCACCCTGGCCGTGTCACTGCGCGAGACCGAACACGGACCCGGCAGGATCCGGCTGACTGTCGCCCCCACCCAGGAGGCCGGCCGCAGCATCGACGACCTCTGGACCGCGCTCATCGCCCGGCCCGGCGGCGCCATCCCCGGCAGCAGCATCGTCCGCGTGGAACGCCAGCCCGCACGCGACCAGCTCCCCGCACGCGGCATGATCCTCGCCGAAGTCGAGCCGGGCGAGGTCGCCCGCGTCAACTTCGACCAGCTGTGCACCGCATTCGGCGTCAAGGCCGAAGAGCTGCGCCTGGTCGTGGAGACACGCGGCAGCGAAGTCCTGGTGACCCTGTACGAGTCGGCGCCGCTGAAGGTCGCCCGCCGCGCCACCCGCGAGCTGCTCACCCTGGACGCCTACGGCCGCTACACCATCGGCACCGCCCACGACGGCAGCGACGCCAAGGTCCACATGCGGTCCGCGAGCGGCACGTTCCACGGGTTCCTGGTCGGTGTCACCGGCTCCGGCAAGACCGTGTCGCTGGCGCTGATGTGCGCGGCGTGGGCACTCGCCGGGATGGCGACGTGGGTGACGTCCGCGCGCCCCGACGCGCAGATGTCCGCCGTCGGCCGGCACGTCGACCGGCAGAACTCCGGCCCGGTCTTCACCTGGTGGCTGCTGAAGGCCGCCATCGCGCTGATGGACATCCGCGGCCAGATGAACACGGAAGCCGGCCACGACTTCTCCGCCCACTCCCCCTACCCCGCCCTGACCCTGGTCCTGGATGAGTTCAACAGCCTGGTCGGCGACGACGTGTACGGCGACGACATCGCGCACATGACCGACGTCCTCGCCCGCGAGGGCCGCAAGTTCGGCATCGGCGTGATCTTCGCCGGACAGTCCCTCAACCTCGACAAGCTCGGCGGTGCCGCCTCCCTGCGCGACCAGGTCCAGGGCGGAATCGGCGTGGTCCTGCGCATCACCGGCGGCATCGCCGCCCGGCAGGCCACCGGCGGCCTCGCCGGCGACGCCGAACTGGCGCCGATCCCGGACCGGCTCGGGGCCCACATGTCGCTGATGGACCGCATGCTCGGCACCGCCGGCGACGTCCCCGGCGAGACCACCCAGGGCATGGGCCACACCGTCACCGGCTCCGACGCCACCATGATGCGCACCCTCTACGTGCACCTGCCGGACGACGGATCCCCCGACGGACTCGACGAGATCTTCCCGGAGAGCGGCGGCATCAACACGCTGACCGACCGGGAGACCGAGGCGCTCACCGAGCTGGGGTTGTGGCACGACTGGACCATGCCGCCCCCATCCGGAACGGACGACAGCTCCGACGCCGTCGGCGGCATGGGCGGCGGGCTGGGCAGCTTCGCTCCGCCCCCGATCCCCCAGCCCGCCCGGAAGGCACCCACCGTCAAGGAGAAGGTGCTCGCGGCCGTCGACCGGGAGATGACCGCCAAGGAGATCCGCAGCGCGGTCGACGCGGCAGCCGGCACCGTCCGTAACACCCTCAGCGACCTCGTGGCCGACGGGCGGCTCCGCCAGGTCGACCACGGCGTCTACGCTCCCGTCGTCCCCCTGCCCGCCGGCAGTGGGGCCGACGTCCCGCAGTCCGCAAGCGCCGACCCGGACCCTGCCGCCGCGGCCGGTGAACTGGTCCTGCTGGCCGCTGACCTGGTCATCAGCTCCCAGTTCGGCTCCACCTCGATGCTCCAGCGCAAGCTCCGCATCGGCTACGCCGACGTACAGGGCGTCATTCTCGCGCTGGAGCAGCGCGGCATCGTCGGCCCCGCCGACGGTGGCAAGGCCCGCGAGGTCCTGGTCAAGCCCGAAGCCCAGGACGACGTCCTGCGCGAACTGCGCGCCGACCTCGCCGTCACCACCGTCGACTGACCCCATTCCGCTGCCCGGCGCAGTCCGCCGGGCAGCACCCGCCTGCCCCCGCCACCCTGAAAGGGATCACCGCCGTGGCCGTGACCATCTCCCTGCCCCTGCTGCTCTGCCTGACCGTCGCAGCCCTTGTCAGGCGCGGCACGGTCACCGCCGCCCCCGCCCTGGCCTGCACCGCGTTCGGCTTCACCCTCGCCTCCACCGGCCTCGCCCCCGCCATCACTCGTCTCATGAGCGTTCTGGCGGACCTGATCGCCACCGTCTGACCGGAGCACCCGATGCCCGCCTCCACTCGCACCGCCACCGCGCCGCCGCAGCCCGCCGCACCCGCCGCCTCGGCGGCGCCCGTGACGCTCGGGCTGGAGGCCCGGCTCGCCGCCATCGACGCCGCTATGACGCTGCGCCTCGAAGAGGCCGCCGTCGCCCACGAAGTACGCACCGCGCACCTGGCCATCGACCCCATCGACCTCGCGGACGTCATCATCGGCCCGCTCACCCCCACCCACCAGCCGCCCGCCCCGGCCACCTACCGCACCCCCGCCGCCGCGCTCCTCGAGCGCGCCCACCACCGCATGCAGACCGCCGGATGGTGCGCGGGCGTCCTCACCGACGAGGACGGCGCCGTTTGCCTCATCGGCGCCATCCGCGCCGAATCCGGCGGCGACCGCGGCCTCGCTGACGACGCTTCAGCGATTCTCCTGGACGCGGTCCAGCGGAAGTTCCACGACGAATCCGTGCCCGTCTTCAACGACCGGCAGCGATCCGGCGCCGTCCCGGCCCGGATGCTGCTCGAAGCGGCTGGCCTCGCCGACGCCCGCGGCCGGTAGACCGGCCGCCCGGGGGTCAGCCGTCCAGCTCGATGACGAGCCGCCCGTAGTCGTCGACCCACGCCGGATACACGTACCCGCCGACCACGGCGCGGTTCACCCACACCTCGACATCCGCGTCGACATCGATGACCAGCACCCCGTCATCGTCCGTGTACGCCCGCCATGTCACGCCATCCCGGTCGATCACCGCGTCGAACTCCACCGCCATGTGACACCCCCTCTGTCGACGCCCCCAGCGTGACGTACGACCCGCGCCCCCTGCCAGGGTGCGCCACACCCCGGACGTTCCGCCCGGCCCTCGCCTGCCGACGCCCGGCCAGCGAGGACCGGACAGGCCGCCCGGCCACCTGACCACACATCGCGCCCCGCCGACGCACCACCGGCGGGGCGCACCGTTTGCTGCCCACCGACGTCTGGAGGAGATCACTCGTGCTCATCCCTCGCCCGCGCCGCCGGATCGGCCGGCCCCGCCCGCAGCGCCCCGGCTCCCGCTACCCGCACCGTCCCCGTCGGCTGCCCGGCGCCTGGGGGCAGTGATGCCACGCCCCCGGCCGCACCGTCCCCGGGAGCAAGCAGAGCGCATACCCCGCGGCGGGCAAGGCCTGCCCGAGTACGACCAGGGAGCCTGCCCGGACCATCTGGTCACGCGCCGTCAGCTGCGGGACAGGGGCCTGTGCCCCGGCCGGGGCAAGGTCGTCGCGATCCTGCGCTGCAAGGCCTGCCGGACCACGCCGCAGTGGTCGTGCACGCACCGCCGCCGGGCCTGGCTCTACGACCTCACCGTGGCGACGCCCAAGCGGGTGCCGACGCTCGCGCAGGAGTGGGCGCTGGACCGGGCGATGGCCGCCAGGCAGACCTGCCACCGGTGCGGGCGGCGGTTCTACATCTGCCTCTCCAAGAAGCTCGGCTGCTGCCTGGAATGCCATGACGGCATTCCCGTGGACCCCAGCACCTGCATGACCCCGGCGTCCGGCCCGCACCAGCTGGCTGCGTGAGCCGGACCCCACCCGCACTCACATCCCCAGCGCCGGTGAGACCCGGCGTCCCTTCACGATCTGGAGATCTGACCCATGCCCGACACCACCACGACCCGCGCGTACGGGCCTGACAGTCCGCTGGCGTTCCTGCTGGAGGTGGCCGCCGACGCGTACGGCCCCGATGAGAGCGAGCAGCGCGAGGACGCGGAGACCGCCGCCGCCCATCACACCTACGCCGCCTACCCGCAGACCCTCGCGCAGGCCGTGGAAGCCGCCCACTGGCAGGGGGCCGCGGCCACGGACAGCGGCGGCCGACGGGTCGAGCCGTCGGCTGTGGCGTGGCTGGACGGCGGCCTGTGGCTGCACCACACCCTGCGCATCACCGAGTACGACGGCGCCGCCGACCTCCTCACGCTGGTCGTGCCGTGCACCTGCGGCCACTACACCAACATCACGCTCGACGGCGAAGAGATGCTGCTCGAACTGCTCGCGGAGCTCGCGCCGACGCACGGCCGGTCGATGCACGACGACACCGTCGGCGACTGCCGAAGCATCTAGGCCCTACCGCTGGAGAGACACCCGCCCCTCAGCTTCTCCGTCACGAGGGGCGAGTGCACTTCCCAGCATGCCCGGCCCGGCACTCCCCGGCCCACACGTGATCACGCAGGAAGAGGCGCACCCCTTTTCGCCTGGAAGCACTCGGGGCGCGCCTCTCTCGATCTAGCCCCCGAAAGGGCAGAACGGAGATTCCATCATGCATGCTGAGCCCGCCTTACGGCAGCGCTCGCGGATACTTGCGCTCGCCGCCGTCGCGGTGCCCTTAGCGGTTGCCGTCGCCGATGACGTCAGGGTCCGCCGGCACCTGCAAGCCGCCCGCCGCGACCCTCTCACCGGCCTGCCCGGCCGCGACGCCCTCCAGGCCCGCACCGCGTCCCTGGCCCGTGCACACCGCGGCCTCCTGCACGTCCTGGTCGCCGATGCCGACGGCCTGAAGACGGTGAACGACACCCTCGGACACGCCGCCGGTGACGCCCTCATCGCCGCCATCGGCCACCGCATCGGGGCGTGGGCACAGGCCTGCGGAGGCCTCGCCGCCCGGATCGGAGGCGACGAATTTGCCGCCGCGGTGCTGCTCGCGCCGACCGCGACCCTGCGGGAGGTCACCGCGCTGCGCCAGGTGCTCGCGCAGCCCGTCGATCACGGCGGACAGAGGCTCACCCCGGCCGTGTCCATCGGGACCGCCCGCGCCGCCGACCTGCCCGGTGCGGCCGACGCCTCCCGCATCCTGCGCGGAGCGGACATGGCCATGTACCGGGTGAAGACTGGCGAGAAGCCGCCCGGCTACCTGGCGACCCGCCACGACGCCTATGCCCCCGCCGTCCACGGACGCCGTCCCGGCCGCCCCGGCACGCACCTGCCCCTCGGATGACCCGCCGTACCCGCAAGACGCCGCTGTGGGAGCCGGGCTGCGTCCCGGCCCCCGGCGGTCTGCTGGACTGGCGCGACGGCCGCCACTTCGACCACTGGCAGGACCTGCCGTGCGTGCTGTGCCACCAGCCGACGCCGATGCGCTCCCACTACGGAGAGCCCGTCCATAAAGCCTGTGCAGAGGACTGGATCACCGCGAACCCCGCTGAAGCCCGTCGCGGCCGGTTCGCCTCCGACATCCAGCCCAAGCGCCAGCGCGACGACGACCACGCCTGACCCTCCCCCCTTCTTCCTGGAGAGCTCTGCCATGCCCGGACTTCGATCCGACCTGCCGGACTCCGACCGGATCACCTTCCCCTACACCGCCACCCCCACCGCCTGCCAGCGCCAGCCCACCCTCTTCTCTCACGAAGCGACCAGCACCCCGGCGGCGCAGGCCGACATCGAGCAGGCAAAACAGTTGTGCTCCGGCTGCCCGATCGCAGCGGGCTGCCTCAAGTGGGCGCTGGCCCACGCCAGCGAGGCACGCCTGGGTGTGTGGGCCAGCACCACCGCCCGCCAGCGCATCCAGCTGCGCTGGCGCCTGGCCGACCGGCTCGGCACCGACTGGGCGACCGTCGTCGCCGACCGCGAGGACCGGCGCCGCGCGCAGCGCCTCGCCGCCCGCTACACCCCGCTCATCGTGCACCAGGCCCGCATCGTCCGTCTCGACCGCGACCTCAACGGCCCCCTGCCGCGCCGACCCCGGCGGCTCACGCGCGACGAACAGCAGCGCAACGTGCACCGGCTGCTGACCGGAGTGCAGGCCAGGAAGGCGGGATGACCATGGATGACACCGGCATAGCGGTCGCCCTGGAAGGCTTCCTCGACGACGAGACCGTCCCCGGCGGCTCGCAGGAGACGAGTGCACGGTTCCGGCTCATCGTCTCCCCCACCGACGAGCGCGCGGACGAAATGGTCCTGCCGTGCACGGCCACCACCCCCGCGCTCGCGGCCGCCGTGCTGCACGACCTGGTCCCCGGCGACCAGCTCCGCATCACCGGCCACCTGCGCCTGCCCCGTACCCCGGACGAGCCGATGTGGATGGACGTCACCACCCTCGAAGTCCTGTGGACGGCACCCCTGCCCCTGCCGGCCGACGACACGGACGGCCTCGACGCAGAGACGATCGCCGACCTCACCGACCTCTTCGGCGACCTCGACCTGATCGATCTCACCCGCGCCGTACTCGACGCCACGCGGCCCGAAGACCGGGTCACCGTCACCCGGGCCCTCGACGACGTCCTCGGAGACATCCCCGTCCCCGGGGTGGAGGACCTCGACCCGTGACTGCCAAGCGCCGACCTGGCGCCGCGGCCGCATGACGCCCGGGGCGGCCGCCGGCCTCCCGTTCAACCGCCCCGGCGCTCCCTATCCACCTACTGAAACGGACCTCCACATGGTCAAGACGGCAACCGACAACAACACCGGAGCGAGCGCATGACCACCACTGGCCTGAACCAGATCGAGACCAGCGAGGGCGACGACAACACCCCGCACCCCGGCCGAACAGATCTGGACGCCCTATGCCGACGGCACGGCCGACCACGGGTTCATCGCGTACCAGGGCCTGTTCGTCGCCGGGATCGACGGCGGGGCCGACGGCGACCTCTACCCGGTCGGCTTCCTGGCCCTCGGGCATCAGCGGTGGGCCGACATCATCGAGGCCGCAGCCGCGTACATGGCCCAGATCCACGGCTGGCGGAACCTGCACCTGTACCCCGGCGACGACCCCTCGGTGCTCATCCCCCCATCCCGCGCGCCGTCCACACCCACGGCGTGTTCTTACGACACCCACACCCGGACCACGACTGCGGATGCGAGTGGGACGACACCTGGCGCATGGTCTGGGCACCCGACACCGAGCCCGGCGCCGTCCCGATCACCGCCATGCGGCACCCTGCCGCCCCAGCCGCAGCTGCCAGCGTCCCTAACCCCGACGGCGATGCGGCATCCGCGATCTGGGCAGCCTGACCCGAACCAACCCACCACAGCCAGTTACAAAAAGGGCCCCTGCGCTCCCAGATCTGGGAGCGCAGGGGCCCTTTTTGCGATTCCGGGCACGGAGGTCAGCCCGCCGTGTGCTCTCGCTGGCCTGCCAGTTCGTCCAGCAGAGCCGCGTACTCGGCAGGCTGCTTCTCGCGCAGCATCCTCAGCCACACCTGCGCACCCTCAGCAAAAGCTGGCGGTTCCATCTTCAGTTGGGGTGGGTCACCACGGAGAACGGGTCACCGTACGGGAGTTGGCGAGGCTGTCCGGGGTCGTCCTGCCCCGTCTGTTCCGCAGCCTGTGTCTCCGGGGTATTAACGGTGTTAACGGTCGGTGCCGTGGGGGAGTCCGGTGACACTGCATCCGCGGAGGTATTAACGCCGTTAACGGTCGCGCCGTCCGGGACGGCTGGCACCGATGTGCTCGGGGAGGTGTTAACGCCGTTAACGGCAGAGGCATCGTCCTGCTCCGCTACCGGGTCGTGCCGGCGCTTGCGTGGGGTCTTGGCGGCTGCGATGACCTTCTGCGCCTCACCCGCCTGCTGTTCCTTGGGCAGCCGGCCGGTACGGCGGGCGGGCTCCACCTTCAGCTCGCCCGTCTCCACACGGCGGTCTTTCCTACCTGCGGTGCAGATGGCTCTGCCCGCCCACGTGGCGGTGGGCGGGCAGAGGGGTGAAGTGCTCAGCGAGAGCGTACCGAGGCGCCGTAGCTGTCGCTGTGGCGGAGCACGGCGACGGGTGCGGCAGGTGCCGGCCACGCTTGGATGAGGTACCACTCAGTGACCTCATCAGGGGCGAGGTCGACTGCGGTGTCTCGGCCGCGGGCGTGAATGCGCAGCCGGTAGTCGCCAGGGCCGTTGAACGACAGGGCGGGAAGTTCTTCGTCCAGGTCGTCCATCAGGCCCCGGACCATGAGATCGCCCGACGCGGAGTGTGCGGAGAGCTCCACGATCTCCTGCCAGTCGTCGTTGCCGGGTGCGGGGGCGGTTTCGTGGAAGGTGACGGTGACGTCCACGTCGCCGGTGTGGATGCCGGTGTGGATGACGGTGACACCCTCGGTGACCTGAACGAGCCCGTTGTGCTCGTACGCCAGATCTGGGGCGGTGGGTCCCTCCTCGTCGCTGATGTTGAACTGGTGGTACTGCACCGGGACACGTCCGCTGCCCCGTTCGACCTCGTCGCTCATCCGCAGTCCTTAGTCGGAGTTCCCGCTATTTGATCCACACCAGGAACCGGTCTTTCTCGATGATGCGGTTGTACAGGTAGAAGAGGCTCACAGTCCGGCCGCCGCCCGTGTTCTGCTTCGCATCGATCATGCGCTGGCTGTAGCTGCCGCCCGTGCTGGCGCCCTGCCACGTTGAGGCGAAGGGGTACTCATCACAGGATGCCAACAGCGGACGCGGGAGGCTGGTGGGGCAGGCCGTGTTCCGGTTCTGCGTGATCTTGGCCTTGTCTGTGAGCCGGGTGAGATAGCTCGTGGTGCCGTGCTTGCCCGGCAGGTTCTTGATGTTCTGCGCGTCCTCGATGTGCTGGGCGAGCTGCGGGTACTCGCCTGTTTTGGCGTAGACCATCTCCGGGATGTACGGCATCACGCAACCCGGCTTCGACGTGCCCGGAAGCGCGTTGTCGCACCGAACGGGAGGCGTCGGCAGGGAAATCTCGTTGCTGGGGCTGACTCCGGCCTTGGTGAACACCCATGCCGCCGTAGCCTGGCCTTCTCCCACCTGTCCCTTGGTCGAGGTGTTGATCGTGGTCTCCAGGAAGAACTGCCCGACAGCGTCCTTGCTCGAACTCATCGGCTGCGAGGGGAATTTACTGTCGGTCACCTTGCATTTGGCGGCGCAGGTCGCTCTGCCCGACGCGCTCATGCCCACAGCCGAGCCGGTGGCAGACACCTGCATCAGTTCCACCTGATACGCCCAGTTCTTCACATCCCGCCCGCTGTAGGCGTACGCGCGCGTCAGGTAGTGCATGGTGCCGACCGTCGCGCCGGTACGCGGGTTGATGACATTCAGCGTGGCAGAGAAGATCCCGCATGCCTTGAACCGGTTGACGTACCACTTGTTGCTGACTCCGTCGTCATCGCACCACGTAGGGGTGGGCCAGGCGGAGGCGGCCGCACGCATCTCGGATGTGAGCGGTGTGCTGTCCCATGTCGCACACGGGATCGGTACGTCGCTTCCGTCCCGGATAGCGATCAGCATCCGTGTCCGGCACATGATGGAGAGACTCTCGGCGGCCGCCAGCGGGTCGGGACTGCCGATGCCGTCGTCCTGCGCGCTCCCATCTCCTGGAGTGTCCCCCAAGACGGCTGGCGCGCCGTCTTCTGTCTCCGGCACCGGCTGGGAGATGTCGTCGTTCAGTTCCTCGGACGAATCATCCAGGTCCTCCGGCAGCGGCGTGTCATCGGTGGGTGCCAGCGCGGCGCTAGCAGCCTGCGCAGTGCCGACGGCAGCGTTGGTAGCTTGGGACGCCTGGGCAGTGGTCAGGTAACTGCCTAACAGCCCCAGCACAGCCGCTCCCGTGGCCAGGTATCTCCTCAATCTCAAGATGTGCCCCCCTGTTTTGTCAGCCAGTAGGACGCGAGACCTGTCATGCTCGCGCCCGGTCGCGTTGATCAAAACACAGAAGAACCACAGCCTGTTCATAGATCGGCGAGCGTTTCCCGCCACTCTTGTGTCAGCTCGAAGTAGCAGGCCATGGGGACACTGAGTGGGCTCTTGCCCCGGCGGCGACCCGGCGGAGCTCAACCCCCCGCACACTGCGCGCGTCCTTGCACAGAGTCCTCTCACGGCGCCCGCACCCTTGTGTATAGGTGGTCAGTGACCAGCGCGCGCCGAAACGGGAGTCCGACCTTGCCCGGCCCGCCGTGACGCAGTCGACGTAGTACCCGGGTGCCGTTCGAGATGATCGACGCTGGGCGAGTTCAGGCTCCAGCTCACCCAGGTGCTTTCGTGCCGTGACGCGGTCGGCTTCCAACGTGGTGCGCACTGTGGGCGCGTGGGCTGAGTACAAGCTCGCTGAGCAAGGCAGCCGCCCTCTGGAGGCTGGCGACTGTCGCCGCCGCAGGAGCAGGAGCGGAAACGGGCGCAGCGATCACTACTGACAGACAAAAGGGGGCCCGATCCCGCATTCGCGGGGTCGGGCCCTTTCCAGTTGTCCGAGAGTCAGACCGATGTGTGTTCTTCCTGCCGCACCAGGTCTGCCAGCAGAGCCGCGTACTCAGCAGGCTGTTGCTCGCGCAGGATCCTCAGCCATACCCGGGCACCCTCAGCAAATGCTGGCGGCTCCATCTTCAGTTGGAGGTGGGTCACCACGGAGAACGGGTCATCGTAGGGGAGTCGGCGGGGCTGTCCAGCGTCGTTCTGCGCTGCCTGCTCCGGGGCCTGGTCCTCCGGGGTGTCAACGGCGTTAACGGTCGACACCGCCGCGGAGGCCGATGGCGACGTACCTGCCGGGGTGTTAACGCCGTTGACGGCTGCCGTGCCCGGGCTGGTCGGTGTCGGCGTGCTCGTGGAGGTATTAACGCCGTTAACGACAGAGGCGCTGTCCTGCTCCGCCGACGGGCTGGGCCGCCGCTGGCGCGGGGTCTTGGCGGCTGCGATGGCCTTCTGTGCCTCGCCCGCCTGCTGCCCCTTGGGCAGCCGGCCGATACGGCGGGCGGGTTCCACCTTCAGCTCGCCCGCCTCCACCTGCTCCTGGAGCTCGGGAGTGAGCTCCAGGAGCGCCAGACGCTGCGACACCCAGGCAGGTGTCTTGCCCAGCCTCCTGGCCACCTCGCCCTGCGAACCGTGGACCTTCACCAGCTTCTGGACCGCTTTCGCCTGATCCATCGGCGGGACGTCCACGCGGTGGATGTTCGCGATTAGGGCGGACTCCAGAATGTCCGCAGCGGAAGCGGCGAGATCGTCATGGACGTCGATCCGCAGTTCCGTCAGGTCGGCGATGCCAGCCGCTGCCAGGCGCCGATTGCCGTCGATGACGACGTACTCGGCGTCCTCGCCGAGCGCCTCCTCCTGGCCAGGGTGCGCACTCAGGAAGGCTGCGCGCCGCACCACCGTGACGGGCTGGATCTGTCCCTTGGCGAGCAGCGACTCGGCTGTCTCTTCGATCTCGGTGAGTTCGTCGCGCGGGTTGAACGGGTTGCCGGCGAGCAGCTTGAGCTCTACCGCGGCGGGAGGCCGTTTGCCTTCACCGTTCATGATCTGCTGACGGGTCCGGATCCGGCGCGGCGCCCTCTTCTCGCCCGTTCCGTTGTCTTCGCCCATGCTGAACCCCCGGGTGACCCGGTCCTGAGGGGGTGTCATACGGCAAGCTCCTTCGCCAGATCGCGCATTACCTGCGCGTGTTCACTGTCGGGGGCGTACTCCAGCAGCGGGATCTCCCCGTCCGCAGCCTCCCGGCCTTCTTTCAGATCACCGATCACGGCGAGGACGGGCGGGGAACTGCTCTTCTCCCACTCATCCTTGTTCTGCTTCACGAGCTTGCCGCGCCGGCTGTCGTACGCGTTGATGATCAGACCGATGTAGTCGACCTGGATCCGGCCCTTCTTGCACAGATCGTCCATCTGGCGGCTGAGGAGACGGAACGCGCGGTGGGAGGCCTTGTTCGCCCAGACCGGCGTGATGACTCCGGACCGGTCGGCGAGCTCTCCGTCACGGCGGCGCACGTAGTACAGCGCGGTGTCCATGTTCAGACCCAGGCTGGGCGGGCCGTCGATGATGATGACGTCGTAGTCCGCCTCGAGCGGCTCCATGGCCCGCTCCAGGGCAGCCTCGCTGAAGCTCACCTTGGACAGGGCGACGTCGCGCAGGAACGCGTCGTCGGATGCGGGAAGCAGGTGGAGCCGGTCGCCGAACCGTTCGCCGTCCAGAGACACCAGCAGATCGTGTATGTCGCCTCTTGCGGTCCCGTCCATGTGCATCATCAGGGTCTCGACGTCGTCCTCGTACATGAGCTCCTCGAACCCGAGCTCCGCCGTGAGGTGCCCCTGCGGGTCGTAGTCGACGATGAGCACACGATGGCCGGCCTCCGCCAGAGCCTGCGCGATCCCCGACGACAGGAACGTCTTCCCCACCCCTCCCTTCTGGTTGGCCACTATCACCCGCACCACCGGCTGAGCGACCAACGGAGCGGTGGGAGAGGGGTGGTTGTCGAGCCACAGCGTGAGCGCCTGCGCCAGCCCCTTGACGTAGGTGACACCGCGCTCCGAGCAGGCAGCCTTGAACCGGTCCGGCTCACCGACAGGGAGGAACGTCCCCCACGTCTTCGCCCCGTCGGTCGGGACGTTGGGGAGATCGTCGGCGTCGGCTGAGTACCAGGCGTTGATCGCGTGCTCAGTCGCGTCCTGGATGTCCATTCCGTGCTCAAAGGCGCGGATCTTCAAGTGCCTGCGCAGCTGGGGAGTGAGGGCCGTAATTAGCTTCTCTCGCTCTCCCCGGGGGCTCGGGATGCTCATGCGGCCGAACATTACTAGGTCGTCGGCCAAGTGGGCCGTACCCTGCTTCAACTCGCCGCTCTCACAGCTATGACCGACGCAAGGGCTGGACCCGACACGCGACGCAGATGCACTGGTGGCTGCGACACGGCATCGGCTGACGTGGCCTCAGTAGGCTTCCCTGCCTCGCCAGATGGTGTTACCGGGCGTAACAGGGCGGGCTGCGGGATTATGCAGAGAAGGTGAGGAAACCGTCTCTGCAGGAACGCCATTGTCAGTGGTGGCGTGTACAGTTCGGCGACTCCTGCCCGGACCCTCTCGAGCGACTAGTGAAGCTCTGGCAAAACACCCCAAAACAGCCCGTCCATGCAGGCGGCCATTCACCCGAACCGGTATGTGATATCAGTCACGCCCACATGGGAAAAATCGGGAACTACCTGCACCGATTCCGGGTCAGAGCGTCTTGGGGCCGCTGATCAACATGTGACTACCCGTCGCATGAGGGCGGCAAGTCAAGGCATAGTGGGGACATCGCAGCCCCCTTGCGTGACGGACATCACACATGCCCGGAATCGCTTGCGTACGCGGCGGTAACCGCATTCGGACATAAAGAAGACCCCACCCGACGCCCGCGAAGCATCCAGATGGGGCCTTCCTTCGCACACCGCGTGCAGTGCGGCCGACCTGTCAAGTCGGTCAAGCCCCGGCCCTCAGGCTGGGGCTTTCCGCATTACCAGGGCCAGTCCCGCGCGATCTCGTAGATCACGTGGATCACAAGCCCCAGCCACCGGGTGGCCCGCTTGGGCCGATCCCGCTTGCTGCAACACTGGCAGTGCCCCTCAGACTTTTCCATCTCAGTCATCAGGACCCGTCACCCCATTCCTCTGGAGACTGCGGATTTCGCAGTTCCGCGGGAGGTCCACAGACTTCGCGGACTCCCCGGGGGAGTCCACGCTCGCGCGTAGGCCCCGGGGGTAACGGGTGGTGAGACCTTACCGGAGGGCTGCGGATTCCGTTTCCGGTCAACCCCCCACTACCAAAGCGGTATCTGACACCCCGTGCCATACCAAGCGGTCGCATGGGCGCTGAGCCCAAGCTCAAACAAAGCTCAAGTCCCCCCACCTGGCACTGTGGCTGACGAGGCGTCGGATACGCGGTGCCAGTTCCCGAAGGCAGCGTGCCAAAGCTCACAGCGGGAGCACACGTCAAGGGTGAACGTGCGCCCCTGCACATCCGTACGCCTCTCTGTGTGGCAACGCCTTCCCGTCAGATGGGGCCCGAAGTCAGATCGTCGCGTACGCGACGTAGCCGTACGGGGTGGCGGAAGCGGCCGCTGCTGTCGCGGGCGACATCTCCGGAGACTTCGACGACGACGTCGGGCCGCACCAGGACCGCGTGAAGGGTTTCCCGGGATCCCCAGCCAGCGGAGAACGACCATCCGATCCATGGGTGCCCCGTGCCAGCCTTGGCGAGATGTCCGGCCATGGTGCGGGCGCCGGCGGGGGACAGGGTGGTGGTGCGGCCGATGTACTGGAGGCGGCCGGCGGGGTCGTGGCGTCCGAGCAGCAGGGACTGCGGCGCATCGACCGGCCCGGTTACGGCGGCGACGATGGCGTCGTGCGCGTCTCGTAGAGCTTGTACTTGCGCCAGATCCTGGCCGTGGGGTGGTAGGGCTCGGTCAGTCGTTTTGAAGCCCAGCCCTTCCAGGCCGGTGGCCCAGTCCAGCCACTGGCGTGCGGTGTCGGGGTCGGTGGTCGACGGGGTCAGCGTTCACGGGGCGTGCAGCTGCTGGCCGGTGAAGAGTTCCTCGATGGCGGCCCGGTGCCGGTGATACGGCCATGGTGTGGTGTCGGTGCCCGCCAGGTGCAGCAGGTCGAAGGCAGAAGGGAACGAGTTCGCGGATTCCTGGAGGGGGCAACCGCTGAACCCGCGCGTCATTGCCGGGTTATGGGTGGTAGGGAGGGCGGGTTCGTTTATGCCTGCCGGGGCTGTTGTGGTTGTCAGAGCCGGGAGGATCGGTAGAGCACGGCGTAGGTGGCTGTCTTCGGTGTGATGAGCGCGGCAGCCGCAGAGACGGTGGTCAGGATGAAGAAGAGCGGTCCGTGGCCGTCGAGGGGCATGGCTACTGTGGCGCCGGCGAGTATGGCGCGAGGGCTGCTGCTGGGTGGGCGGCACCGGCCGGGAGATAAGACTGCGGCATCGCGTGCTGGCGTCGGCCAGACGCCGAACCGGGGAGAGGTCAGGCGGCGGTCAGGGCGCTGAGCGCGGCGTCGAGTCGGGCGGTGGCTTCGTCGGCGACGGGCTTGAGGGCGTCCAGGCCGGTGAGGGTGACCATGGTGCCCGGGTCGAGGGCTTGGACGAGCGTGTGGTCACCGTCGCGGCGGACGACGACGTTGCAGGGCAGGAGCAGGCCGATGGAGCGGTCGGCCTCCAGGGCCTGGTGGGCGAGCGGCGGGTTGCAGGCACCCAGGATCAGGTAGTCCTCCATCTCGTGGCCGAGCTTGGCCTTCAGTGTGGCCTGGACGTCGATCTCGGTGAGGATGCCGAACCCTTGGTCGGCCAGGGCCTGGCGGACGGCGGCGGTGGCGGCGTCGAAGTCGGTGACGGCCAGGCGGATGGTGCGGTCGTAGGACACGGGCACTCCCGAGTAGGTGCGGAACGACTGATTCCTCTATACCCCACCGGGTACCCGAAGCGCGCCAGGTGAAGCCTTGAGGGGGCGCTCCTCGACCCCTGGAATACCCCCCTGGGTATAGCTGTTAGTGTGAGTGTCAGATACCCCCGGGGGTACATCGTTCGAGAGGAGTCATAGCCGTGTTCTTCGTCGACACTCTGGAGTTCGAGGGCCTGGGCAACCGCAGTTACCTGGCTGGCGGACCCAGTGCTGCCGTGGTCATAGATCCACCGCGGGATATCGATCAGGTCATTGCCGCAGCGGCCCGCCGCGGGGTGCGCATCGCGTTCGTGGCAGAGACCCACGTACACAACGACTACGTCACCGGCGGTCTGGAGCTGGCCCGTGTCACCGGCGCGCAGTACCTGGTGCCGGCTGGCGCGCGCGTGTCGTTCGCCCGCACCCCTATTGCCGACGGCGACACGGTGACGGTCGACGAGGGGCTGGTGCTACGCGCGATCGCCACTCCCGGGCACACCCCGCACCACACCTCCTACGCCCTTACCGAGGACGGGCGGGGTGTGGCGGCGTTCACCGGCGGATCCCTGCTGATCGGCACCGTCGGCCGCCCCGATCTGGTCGAGCCGCGGCTGACCGAGCAGCTGGCCCGGGCCCAGCACGCCTCCGCCCACCGGCTGGCCGACGAGCTGGACGACGAGGTGCCGGTGCTGCCCACCCACGGGTTCGGCAGCTTCTGCTCCTCCTCCCAGGCCGAGGGGGACGCGACCACGATCGGCAAGGAACGCGAGATCAACGACGCGCTGACCCTGGATGTGGACACCTTCGTCGCCCAGATGCTCGCAGGGCTGGACGACGTGCCCGCCTACTACGCGCACATGGGCCCGGCCAACGCCGCGGGCCCGGCGCCGGTCGATCTCACCCCGCCCAGGCACGCGGACGCCGAGGAGATCGCCTCCCGGCTGGCGGCGGGTGAGTGGGTGGTGGACCTGCGCAGCCGCCTGGCCTTCGCCGAGGGGCATGTGGCCGGGTCGTTCAACTTCGAGGGTGAGGGCAAGCTCGCCACCTACCTGGCCTGGCTGATCCCGTGGGGCAAGCCCGTCACCCTGCTCGCCGATACCCCGGAGCAGATCGCCGCCGCGCAGCGGGAGCTGACGCGGGTGGGCATCGACCGCCCGGCCGCCGCAGCCACTGGCGACCCGGCCGGCTGGATCCGCGAGGGGGAGCAGCTCGCCTCCTTCCCCCGCGCCCGTTTCGCCGACCTCGCTGACATCCGTAAGCGCGGCGACGACGTCGTCGTTCTGGACGTGCGCCGGGACTCGGAGCGTGCGGGCGGCTACATCGAGGGCTCGGTCCACATCCCGATCCATGAGCTGCACGGCCGTATCAGCGAGGTGCCGGACGGGAGGGTGTGGGTGCACTGCGCCGGCGGGATGCGCGCGGCGATCGCCGCCTCCCTGCTGGAAGCCGCCGGCCGTGACGTGGTCGCCGTCGACGACGGCTTCGACGCCGCGGCGGAGGCCGGGCTATCCCTGACCTCCGGCTGATTTCCGGCCGTCCCCTCTCGCAAGGAAGGAAGCGTGTGATGTTCCTATTTCGCCGAAACGGGCCCCGTGCCACGGTCGACGAGGCACGCAGCCGTACCAGCGGCGACCGGGCGGACGCGGTCCTGCTGGACGTGCGTGAGAAGCCCGAATGGACCGCGGGCCACGCGCCGGGCGCCGTCCACGTACCGCTGACGAAACTGGTGGCCGGCGCCGCCCTGCCCGCTGAAGCTGAGGGGCGTCCGCTGGTGGTGATCTGCCGCAGCGGTCACCGCTCCCAGCAGGCGGCGAGGCTCCTCACCGAGCGCGGAGCGCAGGCGGTGGACGTCGAGGGCGGCATGAACGCGTGGGCCGCCGCCGGGCACCCGGTCGTCGACGAACGCGGGAACAGCGGTCAGATAGCGTGACCGTACTCGTTCTCGCCCTCACCGCCGGGGCCGTCATCGGTCTCGCCCTCGGAGCCCTCGGCGGCGGTGGCAGCGTCCTTGCCGTACCGGCGCTGATCTACCTGCTCGGCTTCACCCCGGCCGCCGCCACCACCGCAAGCCTGATCATCGTCACCGCCACCTCCGCCACCGCCCTGTACGCCCACACCCGCGACGGGAACGTGGCATGGAGGACAGGGGCCCTGTTCGCCGCGGCGGGCATCGTCCCCGCCTTCCTCGCCGGGGCTGTCGCCGGGCGCCTGCCCGAGGCGGTACTGACGGCGGCGTTCGCGCTCATCGCCGCGCTGGCGGCCGTGCGCATGCTGCGGCCCTCCACGTCCGAGCCGCCGGACCGGATTCGTCCCGGCAAGGCGGCCGGTGCCGGTGCCGGACTCGGCGCCGTGACGGGCTTCCTCGGGGTTGGCGGAGGATTCCTCGCCGTGCCCGCTCTGGTGAGCGTCCTGGGACTGACCATGCGGCGGGCGGTGGGCACCAGCCTGCTCGTCATCACGGTGAATTCACTCGCCGCGCTCGCCGCTCGCACCGGCACCAGCAGCGGGCTCCACTGGGAGATCATCGGCCCCTTCACCGGAGCCGCGATCCTCGGCGCCTGGGACGGCAAACGCCTCGCGACGAAGATCTCCGGCACCACCCTTCAGAAGATCTTCGCCGGTGTCCTGCTGGCGGTGGCGGCCTTCATGCTCGTCGACGTCATCGCCTGAACACGACGGCTGCCAACGGCTCAGACCAGGGACCAGGAGAACTCCTCCAGCCCACCCCGCTTCCCAGGACCGCCTCCAGCCCGCTTCCGTCAAATCCAGCTCCACCACAACTTCCGAACCGTAAGGACATTGCCATGACCACCCCCACGACCCTTGCCGCTGACGAGGCGCGTACCCGCCTGCGCGAACTGACCGTCATCGACGTGCGCACCCCGGGCGAGTACGCCGGCGGCCATCTCCCCGGCGCGCTCAACATCCCCCTCGACCAGATCCAGCGCGCGCTGCCCGACATCCGTCACGCCGCCGACCGCGGCGACGTCCTGGTGGTCTGCGCCTCGGGCGCACGCTCCGAGAACGCCTGCAAGATCCTCGCGGAGAACGGCGTCACTGCCGCCACCCTGTCGGGAGGCACCGGAGCCTGGGCGGCCGACGGCCACGAACTCCACCGCCCCCAGGGCGCCTCCCGCGCCACCTGGGGAATGGAGCGGCAGGTAAGGCTCACCGCAGGAGTGATCGTGCTGCTCGGCCTGCTGCTCGGGCTCGTCGTCCACCCCGCCTTCCAGCTCATCTCCGCCGGCATCGCGGGCGGTCTGGTCTTCTCCGCCCTGACCAACACCTGCGGCATGGCCGCCGTCCTCGCCAAGCTCCCCCACAACCGCCCCCGCGCCGCCGACCTCGACAACACCCTGGCTGCACTGCGCAACCGCTGAACCACACCACAAAGGGGAGGGACCCGGCTCTCCGGGGCCCTCCCCTTTCGCAGCCAGGCCGAGTGGCTAACCGACCCGGCGGGTGATCCGGCGTTGCGGCACCACAGCTCAGGCCAGAGAAAGGAACAGCTTTTCCAGCCGGGTGCGCATCTGCTCCCGGTCGCCGGAGGCGGCCATGTCCGCATCGGTCAGGCAGTGCTGCAGCCCAGTGGCGATGATCGCGAAACCGGCCTTGTCCAGAGCCCGAGACGCAGCGGCGAGCTGAGTGACGACGTCCTCGCAGTCCCGCCCCTCCTCAATCATCTTGATCACACCGGCGATCTGGCCCTGCGCCCGGCGCAGCCGGTTGACCACCGTCTTCAGTTCCTCAGCCGCCATCGCCAGTTCCACAACCCACACTCCTTACGAATACCCCCTTGGGTATCCTACCGAAGGGGTAACCCCAACCGGGCCAAGGAAAATCCCTCCTCTCCGTAGCCGACCAAGCAGTGGCCACCCCTTATGGGGAGAGCTGCCATGCCGAGGTCAGCGGATTACGGGCAGTGCCTTGTCGGGATGGGCGGCATGGACATAGCGGACAGCGGTTCCGGGATGAATGCCGAACAATTGCACCAGATGTACTGGGTCGGCTGTCTGCCGGGCCTCGTCCAGTACTCGGTCGCTCCACATCTGGCGAGGGGTGATGCCGGTGCGGTCGAACGCGCGGCGAAGGGCGCAGTAGCTGACGGGCGGGAGGGCGGGGTGGTGCGCTGAGTGCGTCGTAACCAGCAGGTGTGGATTGGGAGAGGCGGGCCACTGCTGCTGCCGCTCGTGAAGCCAGTCGTCCACCAGGCGGCGGGTCAGTGTGTCGAGGTAGACCGTGTGCGGCTGTCCACGCAGGCGAAGGTGGAGAGTGGCGTGAGCCAGGTCGGACGCGCTAAGGGGTAGCTGGGCGACGTCGGTGACCTTGATGGCGTGGACGGCGACCAGGCCGACAGCCAGACGCCCCATCGCGCTGTCGATCACGTTCAGCAGACCGCGCAGCCGGTCGCTGGGCAGGGGTTCGGGAAGGCGCACGGGGGTGGTGAGGGAGAGCCTGGCGAGCGGGTTCGCGAAGACGACGCGTTCTTGCTTGAGGGCGCGGAAGATGCTGAGAAGGACGTGGTGGACACCGCGGGCCTGGTGTCCCCGCCGGTCGCTGAGCGCGGACGTCACGTCCCCTGTGGTGATCTGCCGCAGATCCAGCCCGTCCTGGCTCCATAGGGCCAGAACCGGAAGAACGACGTTCAGGTCGCGCCGAATGCGTGTGTAGTCGGCAGGCGGGTGGGGCCGGCGGCCTTCTCCGCGGCGGACGGCGACCCACGTCCGCACCTGGCCGGCCATGGCATCGGGAAGCCGTTGGAGCTTGTCTTCGATGGCCTGGCGGTGACGGGCATCCGTGCGGGCCGTGTCCAGGCGAGCAAGCGAAGGGGCGGCGGCTGTCGTGCGCCGGTGGTCGGGTTCGAGCAGGCCGCGCTCGTGCAGAAAGAACACGATCCGGTGCAGGGAAGCTTTCGGCCCCAGGGCCGCGAGCGTCCGCACGTCCCGCTCGGCGATGGGTTCCGCCATGCCGGTGTAGGCCAGCAGCCGGTGCAGCAGCTCGATGGAGTGGGCGTGATTCTGCTGTCCGCCAGCTGTGGCGGGAAGGCAGACCGTGAACTGCTTCAGCAGCACTCTTGCCTCGGCGCTGAGCGACGGCAAGGCGCCGTGCGGCACAGCGTGAACGGCCCTCCAGTCGCGTGGGACGGTCAGCAGGGTGGTCTGCCCCGGGACCACAGGATCACAGGCGGACAGCGAGGCGGCGTCACCGTCGTGCTCCACGGCCGGCGCCAGGGGCGGCTTCATTGTCTTGC
The DNA here is from genome assembly GCF_045040885.1 of Streptomyces sp. NBC_00016. Classification (NCBI taxonomy): domain Bacteria; kingdom Bacillati; phylum Actinomycetota; class Actinomycetes; order Kitasatosporales; family Streptomycetaceae; genus Streptomyces; species Streptomyces sp. NBC_00016. The sequence continues at coordinate 46,838 of NZ_CP108305.1, forward strand.
CCACCAGCTGGTGGGCAAGCAGTCCGGCGAAGGTGAGCTGGGTGAAGCCCGCGGGCGTCGGACGCACGTTCCGCACGAACGCCAGACACCCACGGCACAGGCTCTCTTTCGGGTGCACGGGCAGGCCGTCGCGGGCGCAGCGAGCGCACCGGCCCGTCGGGCGGTGCTCACCGCGACGCCAGCCGGCGCAGGCATTGCACAGGCGGGTCGTGATGCCCCAGCTGCCGCAATGCGCGCAGCCCGTCACGACGCCGGCGGGCACTCCCTTACGGTGCGGGCGCATCTGGTCGGTCACCTGCGTCGGGCCGTGCCACAGACCCGCGAGTTCCAAGACTTCCTGTGCGGCGGCCGCACCGAACTGCATCCCGCGGCCCTGGTCGAGGATCTCGCGCGAGACCTTCCTCTCGCCCTCGGCATCCCGCACGGCCAGCGCCAGACGCAGCCGCCGCCCCACCTGCACACACCACTCCCGACCCATGCCGCGCTGCCGCGCCAGCACCAGCGTGTGCTGCTTGAATGCCGCCTCCTCGGGCCAGCGCCTTCCGGCCAGATCTACCAGTTCCGGCGCCCCGAGCCGGCGGAGCACCGGGAACAGCACCTGCTGTCCGGGCATGGCCGCCGGCAGCACGCATCGGCGGGACTCCGCAGGTCGTTCAGCGGTCGGCCGGCCCAGGCGCCAAGCCTCCCGCGCCGCACCGGGAAACAGCAGCCGAAGCTGTGTCGGAGCCGGAAAATCGAGCACGGTGTCTGTGGCCTGTTCGTCGCGCACGCTCAGCACGCACCCGCGGCACAGTCCGTCCTGACCGAGGTGCTGCTGGTACCAGCAGCGGGGGCACACTCCGCGCTGCGGGTACTGGCGATCCCACAGCTGGCACCCGCGGCACCGCCAGCTGCGCCGGGGCCGGCCCGGGGCCACGGCCAGGCAGTCCTCGCACTGCCTCACCCGCTCCATTCCCGCGTCTCAGTTCGGGGGCTGCAGGCGTCGCGGGCCATCGCGTCGCGGCATCGGACGCACCTGGCCAGGGGCCCTTTCGCCGCCTGCGGCCATCCGGGTCTCGACCTCTTCCTCCCCAGCGCCGGTGGCCGCCGGTTCGGCCTCCAGGAGATCGGCCACTGTGCATCCCAGTGCCTGACAGATCAGATCCAGGTCTTCCAGCCGCACCGTGACCGGCGTGCCGCCCCACAAGGCGGACACCTTGCTCAACGACGGGCTGAAGCCCACCCGCCGGAACGCCGCCAGCAAGTCCGTCGGACGCCAGATGTCCTGCCGCGCCGCCACCCAGCGCAGATTCCATTTCACCGAAGGCTCCCTGTGTCCGCCACCAGCCGCTGCCCTGCCCGTTCGGCCGACGCCCGCCGCGCCGCCTGCTCCGGATCGCCCTGCGCCGTCAGGAGGTACCGGACCGTGGTCGTACTCCACCAGTGACCCAGCAATCGCTGCACCTCCCACAGCGACATCCCCCGCTCATAGTTGTGCGTCGCGCACGCGTGACGCAGCAGATGGGGGAACAACTCCTCCACCGGACCAGGGAGATACGCCGCCGAGGCCGACCTCAGCGCCCGCCGGAACGTTGAAGGCACCATCTTCGGCGCGACCGGCATATTCAGCGCCGCGACCGCCACGGGCAACCGCTCGGAGGGGAACAGCGGCGCCGACGGATGCTCAGGATCATCCCGGAACAACCCCCGCACCTCCTCCACATACCACCACAGCAGTTCGCGCCCCTGCTCGAACATGAAAGCCTCGCGCTGTCGTGGCCCTGACCCGCGGGCTCCCTTGCCCTGCACGAGGAAGCGACCCCATTGACCCGACTCCCAGTGCACATCGCGCATGCACACCCCGCACAGTTCCGCCGCACGTACCCCCGACAAATAGGCGATCTTCGCCATGACGTAGTCGCGGCATGCGACCGCCTCCTTGCGCGCCTGAGGCAGGGCACGCCGCCACGCGGCGAAAAACTCCTGCATGGCCTGCTGCGACGGCGGCACCCGTAGTCCGAAGTCGCCGCGGTGGCGTGGCCGGTTGAACGGATCGACGGGTGACTCCACGACCACGCCGAAACGACGGCTGATCTCGCCGGCATACCGCTGTTCAAGGAACGCGAAGTACCCGTCGATACAGTTGATCTTGCTGCGCACGGTGGAACGCGCCCGCTTGCCCGGCCCGGCGAAGTAGCGGTCCAGGTCCCGCGGCTGCAGGCGCCAGGGTGCGAGATTCAAATACTCACAGATTTCGATCACGGGCTTCACGAGCTTATCGACCGATTCCGGTACCAAGCCCGCGGCATCGCGCGCCCACTGGTACTCGGCGAGGGTGTCGAAGAAGTAGTCCCGCTCCGACATCCCAGTCCGCTCGCCTCGACGACGATGCAGATGGAAGACCTCAGCCAGGCCGGCCCCGCCATGCCCGTCCGCCGACCTTGGCACCGCCGTCTCGCGACGGATTCCGGATTCATCCACGATCACGCAGATTACGGGTAGCACTCGCAGATTCTGCGAGTTTCTACGGAAAATCCAGCCACGGAGGGACATGTCGAACACAGGTCTCCGGCCTGCTAAGAAGCAAGTGATTTGCACTCAGAATCCCCCAGGAACCTGCGCGTACTCCAGTAATCAGATAGGCGGGACGCTCGGCGGCAGCGCGGATGGCGTTGGATCCGCGGTGGCGTGCGCGGCGTTGCAGCTCGCCAAAGTGCAGCCGCCCTTCGTGAGGCACGACGAGCTCGGCATCCAGGACGAGGTCCTCGCCCACGAGTGCGGCGGCCTGAGCAATGTCCGGGAACGCGGGGGTCAGGTCCGAGCCCTGCCGGGACTGCACTCGAACCAGGTCGGCGCGCGCGAAGACGATGGCCCTGAACCCGTCCGGCTTCTGCTCGTAGTGCAGCGATCCGGGCAGCATGCCGTCGGGCGGCAGTACAGGCCGGGACTCGGCAAGCATCGGCTCAATCGGAGGAGTCAGGACCACACGCCACACCTACGCCCTAACGGTCCGGTCGGCGCGCTGAGCGGACCCGAATGATCGGCGACGTCCCCGGCCACGGATAGCACAGTGGCGGCATGTGCGGCCGATACGTCCCTCTTCCACGTCTCCGACCCGCCTCTCGAAGAGACGCTCGCACGAGCTGGAACATTGCCCTACCGACAGCGTGTGGGTCGTCCTCGAGCGAGCACCGCCCGACCGACCACTACGACGCCTGGCTCGACCCCACCCACCAGGATCCCCACGACCTGCGCGCGCTCCTAGGCCAGCCCGCGGGCGGCCACCTCGACGAACGCCCTGCCTCCACCATGGTCAACAACGTCCGCAACCACAACCCGCACCGCGTCGACGAGGCCACCGGCTAGGCACCTTCGCTGGAACCCCGTCGGCCGGAAGCGTGGACCGCGAGAGCCGCTGGATAGATCACGTCGTGTCCGTACCGGGACCGGGCGCGGTCGGCGACGGCTTCGAGCGCGAGAGGCTTGTCGTCGCCCTGGTCGAGGGTGAGCTGCCGGGTGGCCTGCTCGTCAGGGCGCAGGGCGTCGGCGCGCAGGGTGATGCTGCGGACCCGGGCGCGCTGGAGCCCGAGCAAGTCATAGATCGCATACGCCGCTCGGGCCAACAGGACGGTGTGGTGGGTGGCTTCGGTCAGGGTGTGGGCGCGGCGGGTGGAGCTGTGGTCGGCGTAGCGGACGGTGCAGGTCAGCCCGGCGGCGATCTGGCCGGAGTCTCGCAGGCGGGCGCCGAGCTGGTTGGCGAGGGCGATCAGGGCGCGCCGGTGCTGGGCGGGGTCGAGTTCGTCGCGGGTGAAGCGGTGCTCGGCGCTGATGCTCGCCGGCGCCGGGGTGGGATCAACGGCCGTGGTGTCGCGGCCGTGGGCGCGCTCGTGCAGTGCACGTCCGGCCCTCGCACCGAGGAGGCGCTGAAGAGTGAGCTGGGGGACGTCGGCGACATCGCCAACGGTGTGCAGGCCGTACTCGGTGAGAGTGGCCGCCGCTTTCGCGCCCACGCCGGGCAGTTCCCGGACGGGACGGGGACGCAGGAAGGAAGTGATCGCCTCGGGGGAGTCGTCGATGACGGTGCGACGACCGGGCCCGGTGAGCGCGCAGGCCATCGCGGCGAGCATCCGGTTCGGCGCCACGCCCGCCGAGCTGCGCAGGCCGAAGAAGGCGAGCGCGCGCAGCTGGACCAGCTCGCTCACGCTGCGGGCGTCCCGCTTCCAGTAGGGGAGTGCGCCGGTCAGGTCGAGGACGGCCATGTCGGGTTCGATCAGTTGCACGCGGGGCGTGAAGTCCTCCAGCAGGCGGCGCAGCCGCTCGGGGAGTTCTGGGTCTGGGTCGGCTGGGAGGACGAAGCGCAGGTGGAGGATGCAGCGGCTGCTCATACCGGTCACCCTGCGCTTCCCTGGGAGCGGTGGCCGAGTCGTCGCAGGTCGGCGGAGCGGGTGCCGGCGGGCTGGAGGTCGGCGTAGGGGTGCAGCCGAGCCCCGGCCGTGCCATCGGCGAGGGTGCGCTGCGGCTGGGCCGGGGTGGGGGCCGGGCCGGGCTGGCCGAGGAGGTCGAGGGCGGCCTGGGGGCCGTGGTCGCGGCGGGCGGCTGCGACCTCGTCCAGGTCCCAGGCCATCTCGCCGACGACGGTGCGGCGCGGGCCGCGGGCCTCGACCGTTCCGCGCACCAGCAGCAGGCCGGAGTGGAACACGGTGTGTGCGCAGGCTTCGTGGGAGTCTTCGAAGAAGGCGATGTCGACCAGGCCGGAGCCGTCCTCGAGCGTGGTGAAGATGACGCGCTTGCCGGACGGGATGGGCGGGGTCTGCGTGGAGGCCCGCACGCCTGCGACGAGCACCTTCTGCCCCGGCACCATGCGACGAAGGTGGGCGGCGTCGGTCGCACCGAGCTCGCGCAGCAGCCGATGATGGTGCTCCATCAGATGCCGGCTCACGTCGATGGAGAGGGTGTCGAGCTCGGCGCTGAGCTTGTCACGGCTGGTCATGTCCGGCAGCCCGCTCGGTTCGGCGGTCACCAGCTCGCCGCCCAGCGGCAGCTGCCCGTCGGTGGTGGCGCGGTTGCGGGACTGCCGGTGCAGTTCGGTGGCCTGCAGCAGCAAGTCCCGCCGGGTCAGGCCGGGGGAGAGGGCCTCGACGGCACCGATGCGGATCAGGCGCTGCGCGAGCGGCAGCGACGGCCGGGCCCGCAGCCACAGGTCCTGAAGCCCGGTGTACGGCTGCCCGGCTACCAGGCGGGCGGTCTCCGCCTCACTGATGCCCTTGACCGTGGAGAAGGCGAGCCGCACAGCCCAGCCCCGCTCGGTCCCCTCGACGCTGTGCTGGGCGCGGGAGTGGTTGACGTCGACGGGCAGCACTGGGACGCCGTGGCGGCGGGCGTCCGCGACGATGACCCGGCGCGGCCACATCCCCGGATCGTGCTCCAGCAGTCCGGCATACAGATACGGCGGGAAGTGCGCCTTCAGATACGCGGACTGCAGAGCGGGGACGGCGAAGGCCACCGCGTGCGCGCGGCAGAAGCCGTACGCGCCGAAGGAAGAGACGATCTCCCACACCTCGTCCAGCACGTCCTTGGCGTAGCCACGCTCGCCGGCCGTGCGGCGGAACCACGTCTCGACCTTCGGCAACCGGTCGGGATCGGCCAGCGCACGGCGCGCGACGTCGCCGGCTGCGCGGTCGCAGCCGGTCATGGTCGTGAGGATGGCGATGATCTGCTCGTGCCAGATGACGACGCCGTAGGTGTCGTTGAGTACCGGTTCCAGGTCCGGGTGCGGATACGTGGGAGCGGCGCCGTGCCGGGCGGCGATGTAGAGCGCGGGCATGCCGCCCTGCACGGGCCCTGGCCGGAACAGCGAGATGTCGGCGACGACGTCCTGCATGTGCCTCGGCTGAAGACGGCCCACCAGGTCCTGTTGGCCGGGGCTCTCAAGCTGGAACAGGCCGATGGTGTCCGAGGCCCGGATCAACTCGAAGGCCCGCTGGTCGTTGAGGTCGACGTGGTCGGGATTGTCCAGATCGAGCGCGCGTCCCGTCGTGCGGCGGATCTCGGCGACCGCGTACGCCATCGCCGACTGCATCCGCACCCCGAGCACGTCGAGCTTGAGCAGACCGAGGTCTTCGACGTCCTCCTTGTCGGCCTGCACCATCGCGTAGCCGGCCGGCGTCGGCTGCACCGGCAGCCGGTCCAGCAGCGCCGCGTTCGACAGGATCACCCCGCACGGGTGCATGGCGTAGCCGCGGGGCAGCGCGTCCAGGCCCTCGGCGAGCTCCCACAGCGGCCCGAACTTCTCCGCCCGCGCGGAGAGCTGCCGCAGTTCCGGCAGTTCGGCCAGGGCGGAGCGGATGTCCCGGGCGCGGATGTGCGGGAAGCTCTTGGCGACGTCGCCGATGACCTGCGGCGGGATTCCGAGGGCGAGCCCGGTGTCCCTGAGGGCGTGCCGGGCGCGGTAGGTCTCGGGCATGCCGGTGACCGCGGTCCGCTCCTTCCCGAACCGCTCGATGATCGCGTCGTACACCTCGAGGCGTCGCTCGGACTCCACGTCGAGGTCGATGTCCGGCAGCGACGTACGCCGCTCACTGAGGAAGCGCTCGAAGAGGAGCCGGTGCTCAAGAGGATTGGCCGTGGCCACGAACAGGCTGTGGTTGACCATGGAACCGGCGCCGGAGCCGCGCGCGGCGACCCGGATACCGAGCGCCCGGGTATCCGCCACCACCTGGGCCACGGCCAGGAAGTAGCCCTCGAAGCCGAGGCGGCCGATGACGTCCAGCTCGTAGTCGAGCTGCCGTACCGAGCGCTCATCGCGGTCCAGGCCGCGGGCGACCATGCCGGCCTCACACCGCTGCCGCAGCAGCCGCATCGCCGAACCCCGCTCGCCGCTGGCGCCGACGACGGACGGTTCGGGGAAGTGCGGCCGCCCCAGCCCCAGATCTGCCGGGGTGAGCGTGCACGACTGGCCCGTGGCCTCGGACTCGGCCAGCAGCCGCCCGGCCCGGGTCCGGTCATTACCCACCGCCTGGGCGATCCGCTCGGCCACCGCCGTCATGGCGGCCGGGTCCTTCAGCCACCGCTCCCCGCCATCCAGGTACCGACGATCAACGGGCCGCAGGAGCCGGGCGGCGTCCAGGACATCGGCCAGCCGATGCTGGCCGGGATCGGCGTAGCGGACCGCGTTCGTCAGCACCGCACGCACCCCGAGCTGATCGGCCAGGCCCACGGTGCGCGCGGCCAGCCGCAGCGAACCAGCGCCGGTGCCCTGACCGCCCAGATACACGCTCTCCAGCCGTAGCCGCTCCCCGGCCAGCTCCCGCCACGGCGAGAGGAGCCGCTCGGCGACGTCGGGGCGGCCCGCGGACAGCGCACGCACCGGCTCGGAGGCAGGGCCGAGTAGCACCACCAGGTCCTCGCCGGCGTACTCGCGCAGAGCAGGCCAGGACACGACGGTCAGCGCGCCGTCGGCCTCGGCATGCGCGGCGGACACCAGACGGCACAACCGCGCCCACCCCGCCGCGTTCTGCGCGAGCAGGGTGATCCGCAACGGCGGCTCGATCACGTGCGCGCCACCACGTGCGGGCGTACGCGACCGTCCGGCAGACGGGTTCGACGGGGTGAGCGGGGCGACGGCTACGTCGACACCGAAGACGGGGCGGATGCCAGCGGCCGCGGCGGCTTTGGCGAAGCGGACGGTGCCCGCGACGGTGTCCCGGTCGGTCAGCGCGAGCGTCGTCATCCCGCGCTCAGCGGCCCGCTGGACCACGGCCGCGGGAAGAGAAGCGCCGTGGCGAGCGGAGTAGCCGGACGCGACGTGCAGATGAGTAAATCCACGGCCCCACACCTCCAGCCTTTCGCTTGTCCCTCCCTGACCTGTGACCTCTCCAGGTATCCACCATAACGCTTAATCGCTCAACTGTTCGATTGTGATGTTCGACGCCACCCCTCGAATGGGACCAAGGACTGCTCCGCACGAGGACCAACCCCCGCCTGTGCCGCGCGTCACACGCCCGTAGGCGGGGAGGCAGTCCCCGGAGCGGACCCATCGGGTCCGACTGCTCGAGGGGGCTGGAGAGGCCACCCCCAACCTCACCGGCTGGTCGCGCGCGCGGCGGCGAGGAGGAACATCGACGTACTGGCGCGAAATTGAGAGAAGGGCACGATGACGACTTCGTATCTCGTCCGATTGAGGTTCGAAGCTGACGGGCCGGCCGTAGAAGGCGAGTAGGCGCTGCCAGGCCCAGCTGAGGGCCGGTACCCGGAGTGGGTCGGGCTCTACACCCAGGACCCGAAGGTCGAGGTCCACCTCATCGAGAAGACGGGTGCCCGGGAGCGGGTGCTTCGGACGTGGACGGCGCAGGGCGAGGACACGCCGTAGGGACATGCGCGTCCGGCGAGGTGTCGGAGCCCCCGGCACGACCGACATAGGATCCGTCGTCGTGGCACACACATTCGAAGAACTGGTGGAGATGCAGAGACTGGCCGACGAGGCGCACAGCCGGGTCCTGGAACTGGGAGATACCTATGGCCGGCCCACGGCGACGCCGTGGACTGCGCAACAGACCGAGACATACGAGACGGCCTGGCAGCACTGGCGGGATCTGGCCGCGCAGGCACAGGCCGCCGTCACCGCCCACGCCAAGGAGCAGGACAAGCCCCGCTTCAGCATCGAAGCTGCCGTACGCGCCAAAGCCTGGCATCCGGAACAGGCCGCAGCCTAAAGCGGCAAATCCGCTGCTGGCAGCTCGTGCGATGACGCGAGCGGCTGGCACGGGACCGGGCGGGCTCAACCGCCGACGGTGCCCGCGGAGCTGAAGCTGCGCACCAGCAGTCCAACCTTGCCTCGAAACAGAGAAGGAGAAGTACACCTTAGGCGCGCGCTTCAGGTGGCCCTTGGCTGGTCGTACGGCATCCGCCTTTGTGGCGAAGTTGATCAGGTCCGAGCAGAGGCGGCTGGATCAGGAGCCGGCGGTTACCAGGCCGTTGTCAGGATGAGCCCACTAGGCACGGGAGCCCCCACCGGAACCAGGCCATGTGGGGCGGCCCCCTGCGCCCCGCTGAAGTCGACCGTGCTCCCGGAGAAGGTCGCGTTGTCGAAGTTGACCGTGCTCCCGGAGAACCTGGCCACGCGGAAATTGACCGTGCCCCCGGAGAACGTCGTCTCGTCGAAGGCGACCACGCTGCCCGAGAACCTGGCCGCGTTGAAGTGGACCATGCTGCCGGAGAACGTCGCGTTGTTGAAGCCGACCGCGCCGCCGGAGAACCTGGCCACGCGGAAATCGACCGTACCCCCAGAGAACGTCGCGCTTTCGAAAGCGACCATGCCGTCAGCGAACGTGGCGCTGCCAAAGTCGACCAAGCCGCTGGTGAACGTTGCCTTGCCGAAGTCGACCAAGCTGCCGGAGAACCTGACCCGACGGAAATCGACCGTGCCGCCGGAGAACGTCGCCCCGCTGAAGTCGGCAGTGCCGCCGGAGAACACTGCATCGCTGAAGTCTCCGCCGTCGAATGTCACGCCCGTGAAGTCCAGGTCGTGGCCGCGCCATGAATGGTGATCCTCGATGGCCAAGCGAAGATGGTCGCGGATGAGCCGTATGACGGTGTGCCGGACCTCTCTCAGGGCCAGGTAAGCGTGGCGCGCTTCCGCGTTGGACGGCGGTAGGTCGGCTTCGGCGGTGTAGGGCAGGCGGAGATAGGCACACAGGACGTCGATGCAGGTCTGGCGTAGCGCGCGGGTGGGGGCGTCGTCGGCGAGGCCGGCCAGGGCGTGTACGCCGCCGAGGCGGACGGCCGCGGAGTCGTCGCCGAGCTGGGAGACGGCGGTGGTGAAGCGTTCGGTGTGCAGGCGGGTGGCGTCGCGCAGGGCTCCGTCCTCGTCGACGCGCTGGCGGCGGTAGGCCACCACCAGTGCGACCAAGGCGCCCGCGCCGGCGACGACCCCAAAGGCGAGCTTGACCAGGTCGAACAGTGTTTTGGAGTCGATGCGCCGCTCAGGCTTCAGTCCGTGCGCGTCGAGCAAATTCCATCCGGCGTAGAACACGGCCGAGGCGGCCAGAGCCGCGGTAGCGAAGGCCAGGACCAGGACGGTTCCGACAGGCCAGAGGCGCAGGCCGCGCCGTTCGGCTTGGCGTGGGGGCAGGCGGGGGCTCATGACCGACAGGACTGCCCGAGGCCACCAACGGTTGCACGACCTGGCTTCTCACGGTCAGGCGGTCGACGCGGAAGCCTCGCTGTAACAGGCGTTCCTTGCCCGCAAGTTCTCCGACCCCGTTGTTTGCCCGCGGTCCTCTTCCCCCTCCTCGACCAGGCTGCCGGCGCCGCTCACAAAGACAAGCTGTACGTGATGTATCGCCCCTAGCCACGTCGCCCGGCCGCCGCAGGCGGAGAGGGGCGTGATCGGGATGGGGCCCGCTCGATCTCCCGCGTTAGCGCCGCGGTTCGGGGAGTTCCCCGGGCTTGACGGTCACGATCTCCACGAAGGTGCAGCCAGCGGTCTCAAGCGCGGCCTTCTGCCGCTGGGCGCTGGGCTCGTCATAGGCAACAGCGGAGCCGCGGGGCATGCCGTCAGTGTCGGTCCAGGTGAGTCCGAAGTTCTGCATGGTGATCGCCATGGGTGCATCTTCGCTGGTGGCACTGACATCGCCTACTTCCGGCCGCGATCTATCCCACTGGCTGGATTGTGGTGCATGGTGTGCCGGTGGGATCCCGCTTCACCCTCGGGTGGATCCCCCTCGCTGGGCCCTGCCGTCCCGTGGGCGGCGGGGCCCGCCGCGCCTCCCGGCTCCCCACCGGGAGGCATACGGCTGCCCGGGTTCAGCTGGTGCGGGCCGCGCGCACCCCTCGTAGGCTCGAACTGCTCGGGGCCTGTCGTGGAGGTCTGCCATGCCCCGAACCATCTGGTCCGGCGCCATCTCGTTCGGCCTGGTCACCGTCCCGATCCACGTCCAGTCCGCCACCGAGAACCACTCGATCCAGTTCCACCAATACCACCTGGAGGACATGGGCCGGATCCGCACCCGAAAGGTCTGCGAGCTCGAGGACCGCGAGGTGTCGAACGCGGAGATCGGCAAGGGCTACGAGTACGCCAAGGACCAGGTCGTCGCCATCAGCGACGAGGAACTGCGCGACCTGCCGCTGCCGACGGCGAAGGCGATCGAGATCGACGCCTTCGTCGCCGCGGACGACATCGACCCAATCCGGATCGGCGAAGGCTACTACCTCTCCCCGGACGGGCAGGTCGCGGCCAAGCCCTACAAGCTGCTCTGCGAGGCGCTGGCGCGCTCGTCGAAGGTGGCCATCGCGAAGTACGCGTGGTCCGGGCGTGAGCGGCTCGGCATGCTCCGGGTCCGCGGCGACGCCATCGTCCTGCACGCGATGCACTGGCCCGACGAGATCCGCGATCCCTCGGAGCTGCTGCCGCCGCCGGTGGACGTGTCCGAGGAGGAAATCAAGGGCGCGCTTGCTCTGATGGAGTCGATGTCCCGCGACGACGTCGAAGGCGACGACTTCAAGGACACCTACACCGAGGCCATGGAGAAGATCATCGAAGCCAAGCGGGAGGAGAAGCCACTCCCCGAGATGCCCGAGCCGGAAAAGCCGGGCCGCGTCCTCGACCTGATGGCCGCGCTCGAGGAATCCGTGTCCAAAGCGAAGGCCTCCCGCGGCGAGAACGCCGACGTGCACGAGCTGCCGAAGCCGAAGAAGAAGACGGCTGCGAAGAAGACCGCGGCGAGGAAGCAGCCGGCCAAGAAGAGCGCGGCGAAGAAGACAAGCGCACGGCGGCCCCGGAGCGCCTGAGTTGCCCGCCGGTGGCAAGTGTGGGCGCCTCGCAAGGATCAACAGCCACCGGCGTCGGCCTGGCCTGCTTCCGAGGAGGGGCTCATCGCGTTCTGACCAACGGCCTTGCGCGCCTCTGATCAGCCATCCATACGGATCCCCTTGAATCCGGGCCCCAGCCCCCGCCGCCGGGAACGCTGCGCGGAACGCCGCAGGACCGGCACTTCCACCGTGGCCGCCGTGCCTTCGTCGTCGCCGAGTCCGAGCTGCCGGCGTGCATGGGCGGTGGCGGCCGTCACCGGCGCGAGGGCGGCCGCGAGGTCCGGCCCGAGCGCGGACAGTGCCCCGGCGAGGGTGTCGATTGCGTCCAGGGCGTCGTCCGCGGCCGCCGGGCTCCAGCATTCCGGCCCGGTGGTATCGGCGAGGTGGCAGGCGCTCTCGGCGGCCGTCTCGGCGTGCTGCTCCACCCCAGGCATGGCGTTCGGCGACAGTTTCACGCCCGTCCAACGATTCCCGGGCGGAAAAGATCACCAACAGTGCCGGCGGTTTCTGCTGGAATCAGCGGGCTCGGACGACTTCGATGACCGTGTCCGGGCAGCCGTCGAGGACTTCGGTGAGCACGGCCTGTTCGGCAGGGTCCACGGCAAGCCCCCAGCGGATTTTCACGGCGATCCAGTCGGTGGCGTACGTGCAGCGGTAGTCCTGGGCGGGTGGCTGCCACGTGGCCGGGTCCTGGTCGGCTTTCGACCGGTTGCTGGTGGCGGAGACGGCGATGAGGGCGCGGGGGTCGTCGAGGTCGTTGGCGTAGGCCTGCCGTTCGGCCGGCGTCCATCCGGAGGCGCCGGAGTCCCAGGATTCGGCGAGCGGGACGAGGTGGTCGATGTCGAGGGCCCGGGCCTGGGCGAAGGCAGTGTCGTCGTACGGCGAGTACCAGGTGCCGCCGCTCAGCGTGCAGTTGGCCCCCTGGTCGGGCGCGGTGACGGCTTCCTCCAGGAGGACCTCGTTGCGGGTGCTGCAGCCGTCGCGGTCGGCGTCGATCCAGTGCCGGAACTTCGTGCGTTCGTAGCCGGCGCGGTTCTCGTCCTGCACGGTGAGCGCGGCCAGAGCGTCGCGGACGGGAAGAGCGAGGGTGTCACCAGGGGCATGCCACAGCGATGCCGGAGTGGGAGAGACAGCGTGGGCGGTGGGGGCGAGCAGGGCGGCAAACGCGGACAGCGCGGCGGCCATGACGCTGGCGGTGCGGGGGTGGCGCACGGAGACGGGTCCTCTCGAAGATCACAAACGGTTGGTGATCTTCGTAGTGGCCGCGTCGACGTCGTGACGGCTGTTCGGCTCAGGGTTCACCCGCGCGGTGGGCAAGTCACACGATCGCATGAGATCGGCAGCGAACACCTCGAGCACTTTCGGGTGGTGCGGCACGCTCGTGTCGGCCGTAAGGCCGGCCGTACGGCCGCTGTCGATGACGGTATGGGGTGGCGAGGTGCAGGGAGACAGGACGCTCGAGGCGCTCCGGGCGGTGTGGGCGTACCAAGAGAAGGCCGAACACGGCTGGGTGCTGGATGCTGCGGCGCCGTCGTTCCAGCGACGCGCACGCTCTCTGGCGGGGGATGGGCTGGTGGACACCGCCGACCGGGAGACGCGTGCGGAGCTGTCGGCATGGGAGGGCCGTCCGGTGCGCTGGGCGGTCCGCTTGTCGGCGACCGGGCACGACCTGCTCGCCTACGCCGGCGTCCGGCCGGCTCCGACGCCCCTGGAGCCGGGGCCGGGGGAGCAGTTGGTGGAGCTGGCGCCCTCGCAGATGACAGCACTGCGGGTGTTCGCCAGCCTGGCGGGCGAGCTGAAGTCACCACCCGCGACAGGCCTTGCCGAGCAAGTCCGTACGGCCGTGTACGACCGAGGCGCAAGGCGGTGGCAGCTGCGTCTGACGCAGGAGCAGATGGAGTCGGCGGCGTACGGATTCTGGCTGCATCGGCTGACCGGGTCCGCGGCTGAGGCCAACCGCTTCGGCCGCGATTACAAAGTCCTGTTCATCCCGGAGCCGAGGAACAGCGAATCAGCTGCCCTCCCGTGACGTTGCAGGTTCCGTGCCTTCGGGCCTGCTGGGAGCGCGGACTGCTTCGTCAACCGGCTCACCTACCGCGCCGCCTTGCCGTCGCCGAAGGCATAGCGTGCGCGGCATGCGCTTCCGCTGGGACTGGCTCGGGCCTGTGCTGTCCGTGCCGTACGTGCCGACCCTCGGACCGGTCCACCCGGGCGGCCTGCTCGCTGACCTCTTCGCCGCCGTGGTGGAGACCGCCGGGACGGGCCGCTTCCTCCCGCACGACAAAGACAGGCGGTGGGCTGACCGCAAGGCGGAGCAGGTCCTGGCCGATGCCGTCGAGCACGAACAGCGGCGAACGCTCGTGCCGACGCTCACCAGAGAGGGTGCCGGCGCGGTGAAGGTCTACGTCTACGGGGACGGTCCGGCTGTGGCCGTCGATCTTGCGCGGGAGCTGGCCGCCGCCCATGGTGCGGCGCGGGCGCGCGTCGTGTGCTTCCTCGGGCCGGACCAGCCCGGGGTGGCTGCCGGGGGTGGTACCCGCGTCCAGCTACGGGAGTTCGCTGGCGGTCCCGGGCTGCCCCCGGCGGTCCCGGTCCACGAGTACAAGCAGCCGGTCGACGGGGCGGGCTTCGGGGAGTTCGCCGACGCCATGGCGGGGGACGGGTTCGCGTTCCTGTACGGACGGATGCGGGCCGCGGCGGTCGGGCCTGTGCTGACCGTGCTGCATCACGGCCGCGTGGCCGGTGCCATCGGTCCGATGGAGATCATGACCGACGCCGCCGGCGCGGCGCGCCTGTTGCCCCAGTACTTCGGCGTCCTGCCGCAGCACCGCGGGCGCGGGTACGGGCGGGCCCTGTGGCGCGCAGCGATGCACTGGGGACACCGGCACGGCGCCGCCTACCAGCTCCTCCAGACCGAGGTCGGCGGGGCAGCGGACCAACTGTGCGCGGCGGAGGGCCTGGTGCCGCTCGGAGTCGTCCATCAAGCGGAGGCCCGGGCCGGCCCGCGCCTCGTCCTCCCGGCTGCCGGGAGCTCCGGGGGCGCCTGTCCCGCCGAACGCTGAGACAACCGGTACGCCCCGAACCGCTATGAGTCGCGCGGAAGATTTCAGTGCCCAGGTCGCAGCCTCGACCGATGGAGTCTTCCCTGCTGCCCCACAGGGAGACTGGTCCGGCCGAGTGAGGCAGCAGGGGTCCTGGTCGGACGTGGACCGGTGGGACGCGGCGGTAACGGCGGAGAGGGTGTCGGAGGCGAGCGCTAGGGTGCGTGGCCGTGGACGCTACTGATCTTGAATACCGGGCCCGGACGCGGTCCGGGTGCATCCCGCCGGAGCTGGTCTCGCGGCTGATCGAACGCGGACACGTCGACGTGGTGGAGGTGCACGCCGGACGCGGGGAGTGGTTCTGCGCGCTGGCGTGGGCGCGGTCGCTGGGTGAGCAGGGCCGGCAGGCCGACGCGTTGGAGGTGCTCGGCCCGTACCTGGCGACCGGCTGGTGGACGGCTGTCGCAGCCGCGGCCGAGCTGCTGGGGGGCTGGGGTCGCGTCGACGAGGCGATCGAGATGACCCGGGTCCGGATGGAGGCCGGACATCCGATGGCTTTGGAGTTCTACACGCGCCTGCTCGCGCGGCACGGCCGCGCCGAGGAGGCGTTCACCCTGCTGCGCCGGCACATCGGCGAAATGCCCCTCGGCATCTTGGTCGATGTTGCGGGCGCCGCCGGTCGCGACGAGGAAGCCGCCGCGCTGGTCGCCGCTCGGACCGAACACCGGTGTACTGACTTCCCGTGGTGCTGCCGAGGCATCGATCGCGACACGGCATTCGGGTACCTGGCCGTGATCCGCGAGCGCCAGGGCCGTACCGACGAGGCGATCGCCCTGCTGCGCGCCAGCAGCACCAGCCTGCTCAACAACCGTGAGCAGCTGGCCGCGGTCCTGGGACGGGACGGTCGGCTCGACGAGCTTCGGGCAATGGCGGCGACTGACGACTCAGGGTGCGCAGTTCGGCAGCTCGCGCGGTTGCTGGAGGAGGCCGACGACGTGGAGGGGGCGATCGCGGCATACCGGCAGGCCGGCACAGCGGTGGCCGGCACAGCGGTGGCCGGCACCTCCTATTCGGCGTTCGAGCTTGCGCAGCTTCTGGCCCGGCACGGCCGGGGGAGCGAAGCGATCGACGTGATGCGGGGCCGGGCAGACATCTACAACGGGTACGACTGGGTCCTCCATACGCTGGCCGAGCTGTGTCTCGACCAGGGCCGCCCGGAGGAAGGCCTGGCACACCTCGACGCCCTCGCCGCCGCCCGCGGGGGCGAGGAGGAGTGGGACCTGTACTGGATACGGCTGCCGCTGATCGCCGCCCGTGATGGCGTCGACGAAGCGGTCGCACAGGCCCGTTCCCACCCCGAGGGCGCCACCTGGTACGCGGCGTCGCACATCGCCGAGCTCCTCGCCGGCGCCGGATGTACCGAGGAGGCCGTCGCCGTCCTGGAACAGCAGTCCTCTTCGAACTGCTCTGACCTGGCCGGGTATCTGATCGACCTCGGTCGCGTCGAGGACGCGTTGGCCATCCTCCTGCAGCCTGCCCCCCGCCCGCCCAAGTGGGCGGGCGGCCTCTGGCGCGACGAGCCCCCGTTCTGAGAGTCAGCCCGCTGCCCGGGTTGCCCTGCGGCACTGTTTCGCACCCGGCCGGCCTGAGCGGGGTGTCCTCGGCTACCAGCTCCGCGAGGATTTCGCGCTGGCCGGCTTCGGCCTGATCCGGAGGATCGGCAGCTGATCCGGTAAACGGTTGTCAGTGGCCTCGGCTACGGTCGCGGGTGGTCCCTGGCGGACCGCTCCGCTCCCGCCTGGCCTCCTACAGCGGCCGGGCGGGAGCGGGTGACGCTCGCTCCCCGGTTCTCGGCACGGGAGCGGGCCCTTCCGGATGGAAGGCCGACACCCGAAGGCGTCCTGTTCCATTGACGCGGGTGCGCCGTGCAATTTCAAGGAGAACCGGGAACTTCCACCCTCCTGCATGCCGTACCTGGCGTTCTTTGCGCCTGAGCGGTCATCCGTGCGCGCCCGGCGCCGCCCTGTGACAGTCATTGTTCCGTGAATCAGTGATCACGTGGCGTAGCAACTTCCTCTGTGGCCATGCTGGTTGCTCTTCCCGGTCGGCGGCTTCGGCACCCGCCTTCGGGGGAGCCCTGCGGCTTCCGGATGGGCCGTACGGGACATGGCCGACACCAGAGGAGTTTGGATGCAACGGAAGCAGACGGTGATCATCATGGCGACGGCCACGGTGTTCGTCTGGAGTGTGGTGATGGTGGCGATCGGCCAGACGGCAGCGGTCGCCACGCTCGCCCCGGCCCTCGGGCTGACCGTGCAGCAGATCGTCCACGCCGCCCGCACGCAGGCCGCGCCGGCCTCGGGACACCGCGTGGCGGCGGTGCCGGACAAGGAGGACGACGCCACGTGACGACGCCCTTCGAACCGCCGGTACCGCCGGCCAGTCCGGCCCCCGTGCGCCCCGGGCGCAAGCTGGGGCCGATCGCGGAGAACGTGGGCAGCGCCCACCGCGCCTGGCTGGAGCCGATGCGGGAGACGTATCTGCGCAGCGGTCTGACGCTGAGCGAGCTCAGCCTGCGGGTTCTACTCGCCAAGTCGAAGATCTCCGAGCTGCTGCGCGGAACCGGACTGTATCCGCGCTGGGAGATCGTCCTCAGCCTGTCCGCGGAGCTTGAGATGCCCGGCTGGCCCCTCTACCGGCTGTGGCGCCAGGCCGCGTTCGAGGCCCACAAGAGCCGGGAGTGGGTGGAACGCTCCGGCCAGAAGGGCGCGCTGACCACCTCTCACACGGCCCCGCCGCTGGACCACCGCGCGTTCCGCGAACTGGTGGAGAACGACTACGGCCTCTACGCCCAGGTCTTCCTCGACGACGACCAGCGCGACACCGCCGTCTCCGACACCTTCGACATCCTCTGGCTGTGCTGGAACGACGCACTCGCCAGCCCGGACACCCGCAGCTTCGCCTGGAACGTCCTGCGCGCCACCGTCATGACTCGGACCCTGCACCTGGACGGCCGGCCCGAACTGGGCGGCGCCGCCTTCGACACCGTCGCCCTGCAGTCCCTGACCACCGAGACCGACCGCCTCGACCAGATCGCCGAAAGCCTCCAGCTGTTCAAGGCGATGAGCCGGCTGCCCGACCACCAGCTCGACGTCATGGTGCTGCGCCGCCTGTGCGGGATCGCCCCCGAGCACGCCTCCGCCCTCCTCGGGGTCCCGCTGGCCACCGTGCGCTCCGACGAGCGTCACGCCGTCCACTTCCTGCAGAGCGTCATCTGCCCGCCGCCCGAGACCGAAGGGAACGCCGAATGACCTGCATCGAAGAGATCCTTTCCAGGGCCCTGCTGGTCCGTGACCGCACCATGCCCCGCGACATCGTGGCGGCGTCCGCACCCCCGGCGAGCACCGAGGCCCGCCCGCCCGGCGCCGCGAACACCTCCACCGCGGCAGCCGAGGACCTGCGGGCGCTGTGCGAAACCCTCGTCACCCACACCCCGCCCACCGCCGTCGCCAACTTCGTCACCGACCAGGTCCCCGAACCCCGCAGCGCCCTGATCCTCGCCTGCGTCCTGCAGCTGACCGACACCAGCGACGGCGCACGCTTTTGGTGGCAGTACGCCGCCGGAGCCGGCCAGCCCGCCGCCGCGTACTGCCTCTACCTCCACCACCTCGCCTTGGGCGAGAGCGACGCCGCCGACTGGTGGCACCGCCAGACCGACGACGTCCAGCCCGCGCCAGGCCTCGCCGTCCAGGAGCACCGCCCGGACCCACAACCCCAGGGGCCGTGGCGAGCGGCCGAGCACCGGGTCACCAGCACCTCCACCACCACGATCCTGCGAGTCCTTCGCCACCTCGCGAAGTACACCGCCCGGCCCCGCCCCGCCGCTGTCACCGCACTCATGACCTACGTCCCCAACGCCGTCGCCGTCGGCTACCTACGCCAGCCCGAGACCGAACTGCCGATGCCCGGACCCGACTTCGCACGCAGGATCAGCACCCTGCTCGCATCAGCCGCCAACCGGCCCGACGTCTACACCAGCCTCCCCGCCCGCCCAGCACCCCGCCCACGCCCCCGGCCCGACTCCGGTCAACCCGCACCGAGCCCCTCCACCGGCAAGGCTCCCGAAGAGGTGAATCCGCAGTTGGGAGAAGCCGCAACTCGGTCGCGGTGACATCACCCCACCCGCGCTTTGTGGGAGGCGGTCGGAGAGTTGCTGCCGGACGGCTGGCCGGTCACATGGGGTGCTACCAGCGATCTGTGATGGTCTTTGCGGTCTGCGCGACACCAGGGTCGAGTGGGGAGGCGACGATCAGAGCTGCCTGGTCTGCACGGCGTGCGTGGGCGACCAGGTCGTGGTCGCCCACGTGGACGTGTCCCAGGAGCGGGATGCCAGCAGCGATCATGTTGGTTTCGACCGCTTGGATGAAGCCGGGCACGGGCTCGGCAGGGGGCAGTCGGCGACTGCCGGTGATCATTCCGAGGAACGCGGCGGGACGGTGGTAGAGGAAGTTGAGGTGCCGCTCGCGCAGCAGCGCGGCACTCTGGTCGGGGGTGAGCGGACGTTCCTGGCGTTCTTCCGGTACCGCACCGTGGGTGAGGGTCTCGGTGACCGGGGCGCCGTTGGTGGCGGCAAGCACGATGAAATGGTCTACGAGCTGGCGGTGCGGCCAGGTCGGGCGGCCCATGAGCACCACGGTGTCGAAGTGGCGGCGTCCCAACTGCAGTGCGTCGCGGAGCGGGCTGTCGTCGCCCGTGAGGTACTTGGGGTCGGCGGGCGGAGTCGACCAGGAGGTGTGCTGTTCGACCAGCAGCCCTTCCTGGCCCCGGCCGGTGGCGGCTCTCCACAACAGCGTGCTGCGGGAGCCGGGCCATGCCTGCTCCCGCTGTTCGGCCGCCTTGCGTTCCCGGGAGCGTCGGGAGTGCAGACCGCACCGCGGCACCTGTTCCCTCGACCCGGTGAGCCGCCCGGCGGGACCACCACGCATTACTGTGGAAGTCGTCGTGTGGGACAGCGACTCCACCCTTCCTGCGGCCCGGGCCGCCGATCCCGACCGGATCGGTCAGCACGGCCTCAAGATCGTCAAAGCTGTCGCTGAGGACCTCGCCGTCGAGCGGCAGCGGCTCGGCAAACGCATCACCGCCCGTATCGCCCTGGCCGACACGAGGGGCAGCAACACCCGCAGACCGTAGGGGGCAGAGGCGGCGATCGGCTATAAGTCGGGTGACGGCAGGGGGGCCCGGGCCGGGCTAGGTTCGGGCCCCTCGTCTGCATACGCGTTCACGGGGGGTATGCACGCGTCGCACTACCCAACGAGGTGGCGGGAGGACCTGCGACGGCGTGCTTCGTCGCGGCCGACCGGGCGGCACGGCGTGGACCTGGATCGGCGGGCGGCCGGCGCCAATGCCCAGCTCGACCGTCCAGTCTGCCGCCCCCGACCAGCTGGGACTGCTGCAGGGTTGGGTGGCAGCGGCGGCTATGGCCTCGCGGCCGACCTGGCCGGTGGCCGATAATACGGCGCCAGTGTGTGACTCAGATCACGTTGCGGTGACCAAGATTTGTTGCCGGTGGTATCGCTTCACGGGGCCGAGTGGTGAACATCCCAGTTCGTGAAGGGAGCGATACGCCGTGAACCCCGAAATGAGCCAGCGCACCAGCTTCGCCGTCCTGTCAGAAGACACCGGCAACGGACGTGGGATCGTCACGGCCACCGAGACCGGTATCCGCTTGGTGGAGCATGGCGAGCGTAGCGAGCGCTTCGCGTGGAACACGAAGCGCGGACCGGACCTCGTGCAGGCCTTGACCGTCCGCGGCTTGGTCAGCGGCGCCTGGACGACCGACGGCGAACCCACGTACACCACCGACAAAAGTGCTGCTGAGGTCGACCACTTCGCAGCCACAATCCTTGTGGTTCCTCGCAGTGTGCGGTGGCTGGAGGCCGTGTCCACCGCCCTGGTCGGCAACTGGTGTGCCCCTCTCAGGCAAGCCGGCCACCTGCCTCAGACCGCGCTCGGCGCGCTCAAGGCGGAAGCCCGTGCTGTGCACCGGCAGTTAGTGCCGTTGTGGCGGCGCCGGACGCGACACGGCCGGGTGCTGTCCCTGGACGCCGACCTGGGTGGCGGGCTGTCGCTCCACGACCTGGTCGCCGCCGATGTCGACCTGCTCGCCCACACGACGGGCGGAGTGTTCGATGACGAGCGGCTCAACGCGGTGCTGCGCTGCCTGTCTCTGGCCGAGCGGCAGGTAGTGATGGCGTACGCCGCGGGCGAGGGCACGACGTGGTCGGAGGCAGCCGCTGCCGTTGGCGCCGCTGCTCCGGAGGCGTTCGGCGAGCGAGTCCGCCGTAAAGCCAAGCGACTGGCCGCCGAGCAGATGCGCCGCATGACGCAGCGCGTCAGCGGGCCTGCCGAATGGGGAACGAGCGGCTAGGTCCTGTCCGACGGGTCGTGCACTCGCGTGGGCGTCAACAAGGTGGTGCAGCGATGATGTGCGGGTGTTCTACGAAGATCTCAGTGAGTACGACTACCAGGACGAGGATTCGTTCACGGACAGCGAGTCGGGCTTCTACGCGCTCTGGTACCGCCCGGCGTACGCCCGCCTGAACGTCGGCTGGCTGGAGGCTGGCAAGCCGTACTCGACTGGAACGGTCCCCACGGAGTTCGTGGAGAAGCTGAAGGCTGTTCAGGGGGTCCAGTGGGTGAACGTCTGCCTTGGGGTGCACGAGTGCGATCTGTGTCCTCAAGAAGAGGCTCCGGAAGGGAACGGTGAGATGCGGATCCCGGGCGAGTCCGGCATCGCCTATGCCGCTCCGTTCCTGATCACCCACTACATCACCGCCCACGGTTACCGGCCGCCGCAGGTCTTCATCGATGCCGTTCTCGCCGTCGATCTCGACGCCTGGGCCGCCACACGATGGCCCGACGTCCCCTTTCCCTGGGTTCCGGACGACGCGGAACGCATGCTGGAGTAGCGGCGAGCGGCCTCACGTGCGCAGCCAGAGCCGGATCGAGGCGACGGTTACCGTGCCATGAAAGACATAGGCCCTCTTGTCGTAACGGGTCGCGACCGCGCGGAAGATCTTCAGCCGGTTAATCGTCCGTTCCACTTCGTTGCGGCGCCGGTAGATCCCTCGGTCGAACCCGGTCGGACGGCCACCCCTACTGCCGCGCCGCTGGCGGTTTGCCCGCTGATCCTTGGGCTCCGGGATGGTGTGCTTGATCTGGCGCCGCCGCAGATAACGACGGTTGCGGCGCGACGAATAGGCTTTGTCGCCCCCAAGATGATCGGGCCGAGTACGCGAGTGTCCGCCGGCTGGCCGCGGAACCCGGATCTGTTCCAGCACAGGGATCAGCTGCGGGGCATCACCCCACTGACCGGGAGTGATGACGAAGGCAAGCGGGCGACGTCCGCCCTCACCCGCCAAATGGATCTTGCAGGTCAGCCCGCCCCTTGAACGGCCCAGGGCCTCGTCTGGCCGGTGTCGGACGGGCGTGCTTCGTCTGCCGGGAACTCTCGGCGGCCGGGAATGGGCACCTGCCGAGTGTTGATGAGCCCGGCAGGAGGTCGAGTCCACGCTGACCATGCTCCAGTCGATCCGGCCCTCGGCATCGGCGTCGGCCTGGACGGCCCGCAGGATCCTCTCCCACGTGCCGTCTGCTGACCACCTGCGATGCCGGTCATGAATGGTCTTCCACTTCCCGAAACGGGACGGCAGGTCCCGCCATGGCAGGCCAGTCCGCTGTCGGAACAGAATCCCGTTGATCACCCGCCGGTGACACTGCCATCGTCCACCTCGGCCCACACTCCTCGGCAGATGCGGTTCCAGCCGAGCCCATTCCTCATCCGAAAGATCACCCCGCCCCACGTCGACCGAAACGATCCACCACAAGGCGAGTCACGCGACCCATCGGACACGGCCTAGGGCTGTTCACGCTCAAACCGTGGTCGTCACTTCGTCGGGGCCGGCGGCCGCGCGGACGGTGTCCGGCCCGCACAGGAGCCAGGTCCGCACAGCAGCCGTTCACCGAGCTGCCGTGGGCGCTTCGTCGGCCGATCAGGTGCCCACGGCTCACGCCGCCCTGAGGACCCTGAGGGCGATGTTCATCAGGTCGGGCACGGCCTCGGGTGGCACGACGCGCATGGCCACGTACGTAAGGACGAGCGTCACGATCGCAAAAAGAGCGAACCGGACAATTCCGGCAACATCGGCCTCATGGACCTTGTCTATGGCGCGCCAGACGATCAAGGCTAGGACAGCCAAGGCGAAAACAATCAGAACGATCATGGTGGTGGGGTTCCTTCGACGAGAGGGGCTCACCTCTCGGTCTCGGCGTCCAGCACCACCGGCAAAAAATCTTGGAACTATTCTTGGCTCTGTCGCTGCGACATACGGCGAGCCTGCTCGACGGCGAGCCTCCGGGCCTTGCGGCGGACCCGTTCGCCGAAGGCCTCCGGATCGGTGGCGCCGGCAACCGCTGCCGCTTCGCTCCAGGTGGTGCCCTCACCCTCGGCGTACGCGAAGACCGCCCGCCGTTCAGCCGGATGGAGGCCCCGCAGCACGCAGTTGAGGCGCTCATCCTCGAACAACCCGCCGGTCGTGCCCGTCAGGAGGTCGGCGTCGGCGGCGACGAGGTCATACAGCGACAGGCCGCCGAGATCGGCATCCAGAGACAGCATTCGCCCGTGCCGGGTGCGGCGTCGCCACAGCGGTACCAGTTGCCGGTGCAGCGTCTGCGCCTCTGCCTTCAGCGCGCCCAGCGCGGTGTGGGGCAGCAGTCCTGCGCGGAACAGCGGGTCGCACCAGTCTCCGAGAAGAGCTGTGGCTACTGCCTGCCGCCACCTGTCGCTGCGGGGAAGCACCAGGGCGGTGGTGGCGAAGGCGTCCACTTCCCCGGGGCAGCTGGCCAGCGAGACAGACGTGTTGTCGGTGAGGTACTCCACCACGCCGGTTGTTCTGCCCCGTAGGCGCAGCGCCTCCACCAGGTCCGAGCCGGAGCATGGGGTGTCGCCGAGGGGCGTGCGCGGGTCGGTACGGCGGACACCGTCCTCGGTCGGCGTGACCACCATGATCGACAGACCGGGGGAGGGTTCGATACCGGGAGGGACCGCGACGCTTGTGATGATCGGATAGGTTCGGCGCTGCTGGTGCGGAGCATTCACTGGGCGTTGCTCCTTGTGGTGCACGGCTGACTGGAGGCGGGCTGCATCAGATCCCGACGAAGGGCGGTTCGGCGGGCCTGTTCGTTGGCGAGCCGTTTGGCTTTTCGCCGGACGCGTTCACCGAGGGCCTCTGGGTCGGAGGCGCCGCAGAAAGCGGCGGCTTCCGTCCAGGTAGTGCCCTGACCTTCGGCGTACGCGTAGACCACTTGCTGTTCCTCCAGGGAGAGGGTCCGTAGCACCCAGTTGAGCCGGTCGTCCTCGAACACCCGGCGGGTCGTAGGGGCGAGCAGCTCGACGTCGGCGGCCAAGAGGTCGTGCAGCGACAACCCGTGGCCGAGCTCGGCATCGAGCGACAGCATTCGGCCGTGCCGTGTGCCCCCGCGCCGGTGGACCGGCACGGATGCCCGGTGCCAGGCACGGACTTCGGCTCGAAGTACGGAGCGGACGTCGAGGGCCAGGAAACCGGTGTCCCAGAGCGGATCGCTCCACGATCCTCGCAGGGCCATGTCGACGGCGTCGTACCAGCGCTTGCCGCGGGGAAGCCCGAGGACTCCTGCCGCATGTTCTGCCGTCCATTCCGGCATAGTCCCGACGAGTTGCCCTCGCCCGTCCACTGTGTTGAGGACGTCCTGGCTGAGCAGCAGCATGTAGCCGAACTCGTCCGCGGCCTGCCCGGGAGCGGGAAGGTCTGGGCTCAGGTCCTCATTTCCGACGAGGCGAACTCCGCCGCCCACGGCCGCGATCTGCACCGTTCCATTGGGGCGGTGAACGGTGGGCGGGCGTGATGTCCGGTAGTCAGACAACAAGGTGATCTCGAAGCCGGAGTACCGAGTGCGGGGCGGATACGGAGGCGGGAAATACGAGTCGAGCACTGGGGCGCTCCTTGAGGTTGGAAGAGAGTGTCCTCTCCCGGTGCCGGGCTCTGTCGGAAACGGCAATAAATCTTGGATGGCCCCCTGAAAACATGCGTGGGCTACCTCAGGAGGTCTTCCCTGGCAGCGGATGCGTTGAGATGGAAGCGAGGTAGCAGCCTGCTGGGCGGGCGGCGTCGGCCCTCGGGGTCAGCGCTTGGTGCATGCGGGTACGGCGAGGATCCCGAGAGTGAGGGAGGGCGCGTTCGAGGAGGCGTGAGGTCGTCTCGATCTAGTACTCCAGCCGTAGTTCGTGATCTTCATGCCTGCGCGGCTTGTCGTCGGTAGTGGCTGGCCTGAGATCGGGCCTGGTGGCGGCGTCGCCAGTGGGACCAGCTGAGCTGGTGGGCTGTGTCGTGGACGGGTCGGATGACGACAGTGATGAACAGGCGCTGGATTTCGTTGCAGGTGAGCGGTATGAGGTCGTCTGGTGCGGGGTGGCGGGCGTGTTCGTCGGCGCGGACGACTGCGAGGAAGGCGTGGGCGAGCATGGCGAGGGTGACCCAGCGGGACCAGGACGCGTAGCGGCGGACCTGGTGCTCGTCCAGTCCGGCCAGACCCTTGCCGGACTGGAACGTCTCTTCCACTCGCCATCTTGATCCAGCGACTCGTACCAGCGTGGCCAGCGGCACTGGCGCGGGTGAGTAGCAGCGGTAGTAGGCGAGTTCTCCGGTGGTGCGGTTGCGGCGGATCAGCAGCTGGCGGCTGTCTGTGGCGGGGTCGGGCAGGTCGATGGCGGCCCAGTCGTAGAAGCGGTGCCCCTTCGCCCCCGCTCCTGCGGACAGCTTCTGCCAGGCTCGCTTGGGCAGCTTCTTGACCAGGGTGTCCGCGCGGAACTTCCCGGCTCTGGTGGTGACTTCATGGGAGCAGGCCACGGCCAGCACGTAGCCGGTGCCGCGCTCCTCCAGCGCGGCACGCAGTGTCGGGTTGCCGCCGTAGACCTCGTCCCCCGCGACCCACGACGCCTGGTGGCCGGCGTCAAGGAACCGGATGATCATGCGGGTGGCCAGCTCCGGTTTGGTCGCGAACCCGGCTTCCTCGCCCAGCCCGGCGGCCCGGCAGCGATCGGGGTCGGCCGTCCAGGAGCGCGGGACGTACAGTTCCCGGTCCACCGCCGCATGCCCGCGCCGGCCGGCGTAGACCAGGTAGACCGCAACCTGGGAATTCTCAATCCTGCCCGCGGTACCGGTGTATTGCCGCTGGACGCCGACCGTGCGCGTGCCCTTCTTCACGTCCCCGGTCTCGTCGACCACCAGCACCGCCTGGTCGTCGTCGCGTAGATGCTCCACCACGTACTCGCGCACGTCGTCGCGTACCTGGTCGGCGTCCCACTTGGCACGGCCCAGCAAGTGCTGCATGCCGTCCGGGGTGGTCTCTCCGGCCCACTCGGCGATGGTCCAGCAGTTCTTGCGCGGCAGGTCCGACAGCAGCCCGAGCGCCAACTGCCGGACATGACGCCGGGGTTCGACCCGCGCGAACCGTCCCGATATCCGGTCCATCAGGCCCTCGAATGCCTCCTGCCAGCGGGCAGGGTCTACGCTGTGACCTGCGGCCACCGCATGATCGTTTGTCTTCACACACCGATGATCAACGGTGGCCGCACCCTTGCCCGAACAGGCCCCCCACCAGCAACATCACAATCTATCGCTGGGGCTCGGCCGCCATTCCGCTTCGAGGATGCTGAACATCTCGGAGTCCCGCCAGCCGTCCCGGATCAGCGCGGTGTGCCGATGCCGCCCCTCGTACGTCATGCCGAGCTTGCCCAGCAACCGAGACGACGCGAGATTGCGAGGGTCGCAGGTCGCGTAGATCCGGTGGAGTCCCAATTCCACGAACCCGCGCGACAGAAGCTCTTGTCCGATCGCCGTGCCCACGCCACGCCCCCAGGCCCTCGGGTGCACGATGTAGGCGATTTCGCCCTGACGATGGCGACGGCTACGAATGTGCAGCTCACCCATGCCGACGAGTTCGTTCTCGAAGCGAGCAATGTAGACGAATCTCTGCTGATGGGCGTGCGACCAGGCTTCGACGGCGGTTTGCACGAACGCGCGCGTCTGGTCCTCGGTATTCGGCCCCCAAGGCTGGTAGCGACAAGCCTCCTCAAGGCTGGCCCAGGAGTGCACTGCTTGCCAGTCGTCGAGCGCGAGCTTGCGCAAAGTCACCATGGATTGGCTCACAAGCGGATCTTGCCAGATCTCGTACGGGGCACGAGCCCGGACTTCGGTAGCCCGCCACCGCCGTCAGACCGAGCCCCACAGACCTGCGTCACCTTGCGCCAAGTCACGATCTACGGCTGGAGTACTAGGTGCCGGCGGTGGTGAGGTCTTGGCCGCGGGAGCGGAAAACGGTTTCTGACGTCTCCTGCCGGGAGCGGGGTCGTTGTCCCAGGTGAGGTGCCAGGCCAGAGAGAGTCTGGCCGGGGAGTGAGGAGGGGTGGCGTGGCACGTTCGCTTGGGGTGTCGCTGGTCGAGGCGTATCCGCAGGTCGCCGCGATGTGGTTGCAGGAGCGCAACGGAGGGCTGACCCCGGCGAAGGCGACGCCGAAGATGCAAGTCGCGGTGTGGTGGCGGTGCGCGGCAGGGCACGAATGGGAGGAGAGCATCTCCAACCGGACGGCGCTGCCGAAGTGGAAGGGCGGCGATGTCGCGGCCTGCCGTGAATGCGTCGGCTACAAGGTCTCCTACTCCTATTCGGACTGCGGGCATACCTCGATGGTCACGCCGGAGGCCGCGGCGAAGAAACGGGGACGCTGCTGGAAGTGTTCCCAGGAGTGGTGGCAGGCCAACGAGAAGCGCCTGAAGAAGGAGCTGTCCACCGCGGCGAAGGCTGCCGCCGGGCGCGCGGGAACGCTGCTGGACGCCGTATCCGTTCCCGCCGACATTCCGGAACCGCTGATCACCGAGTGGCGATGGTGGGCGGCCAAGCACCTTCAGGGCGCCATCGCCGCCGAGGAGAAGATGGGCAGGGAAGGCCGAACAGGTGAGGTTCTGGCCCACGTCACCGAGACAGCCGCCCGGCTGCTGCCGACGATGGAGGAGGCCGGGCGTGCGGCGGCCAACGGCGGGGTGCTGCGGCTCCTGGACCAAGCGCACTGGGCCGAGGGCTGGCTCCACCAGCTCACCGGCCGCGCAGCCCGGAGGGTGGACAAGGACGCCCTGGAGAACATGGCCTGGCTCATGGGCGAGATCCTCGCCGCCTGGTCGCAGCGCGCCGCCGAGGCCGTCGCCGCAGACCGCGCCAAAGGACACGGGCCGCCCGCCACCGCCGAAGTCACCCGGGTCCTGACCCGGGTCGTGCTCTCCTTTAAGGACGAGTTGCTGCGCGACAGCGCGCTGGCGCCCTTCGCCCGCGCCTACAGGGAACTGCGGCTGCCCGTGGTCCCGGACGGCAAGGGCCGCTACGGCCGGGCGGACGTGGTGGTCTGGGTGCCCGGAGGGTTGAACTTCGTGATCGAGATCGACTCGGCGCCGAACCCGGCTTCTGCCGAGAAGCTCGCCTTCGCTCGTGACGCCGGTGCCTTCCCGCTGTGGGTCCGCTTCGGTAAGGGCGGCGTCGAGAACATCGACGGCGTGATGGTCCTCGACATCCGTGACGCGGTTCGGGGTGTGTGCGATGCGGGCGCTTAGACATCGTTTCTTTTGGTGTGGTCGTTCGTTGATCCGTGCATGACGGATCTGGTTGGACGGTTGGTGCCGGACGAGTTGTGGGTGCTGTTCCGGCGGGTGGTGCCGCCCGTCGAGGTGAACCGTCCGCAGGGCGGGGGCCGACGGCGGGCCGGCGATCGGGAGACTCTCGCCGCGATCATCTTCGTGGCCACCTCGGGCTGCACCTGGCGGCAGTTACCGCCGGTGTTCGGGCCGGCCTGGCCCACGGTCTATCGACGCTTTGCCCAGTGGAGCCGGGACCGGGTCTGGGCCAGGCTGCACCGCGTCGTGCTGGACGAACTCGGCAGCCGGGGAGAGCTGGACTGGTCACGTTGCGCAATCGACTCCGTCAGTGTCCGGGCCGCAAAAGGGGGCTATTGACCGGACCGAATCCGACCGACCGCGGCAAGTTGGGATCGAAGATTCACCTCATCACTGACCGGAGCGGACTGCCGCTGTCACTGGGCATCTCCGGCGCCAACATGCACGACAGCCTCGGCCTGAAGCCGCTCGTGCGGGGGATACCCCCGATCAGCTCGCGCCGCGGGCCCCGCCGCCGTTGCCCCGCCAAGCTCCACGCCGACAAAGGCTACGACTACGACCACCTGAGGCAATGGCTTCGTGAACGAGGTATCCGCCACCGCATTGC
Source organism: Streptomyces sp. NBC_00016 (assembly GCF_045040885.1). Taxonomy (NCBI): domain Bacteria; kingdom Bacillati; phylum Actinomycetota; class Actinomycetes; order Kitasatosporales; family Streptomycetaceae; genus Streptomyces; species Streptomyces sp. NBC_00016. The sequence continues at coordinate 76,027 of NZ_CP108305.1, forward strand.
GCGCAAAGGGGTCGAGTCGTCCATGCGGCTCGGCCGTCACCGCTGGGTGGTCGAGAGAACCGTGTCCTGGCTGGCAGGCTGCCGACGCCTGCACCGCCGCTACGAGCGGAAACCAGAACACTTCCTCGCCTTCGTCGGCCTGGCAGCGCTATTGATCGGATACCGCCGCCTGACCAACCCCGTCAGGGGGCCTGAGCCGTTTCTGCTGAGGATCGAAACAGACCAGCCCCATCGAGTCCGCGAGTGCCGCAGCATACGCAGAGACCTCTTCGGCCATGCTCCAACCCAATGGAATGTAGGCGAACGGGCCGCTGGCTCCCGCGATCAACGGCCATCCAGCCCAGGGCGAGGCGTCCCCGTCCACAGACGCGTCACCCCACCGCTCTACTAGCGCGGCAAGATAATCCGCGATGCGCTCGGTCGGAGGATGGTCTGCCTCTGCGTCCAAGTAGCGGTCGTAGAGGTCAGTGAGGGCTCGGCGAGCCGTCCTCACATCCGCCGGCCGCTCTCCCTCCCATACGGCCAAGTCGTAGCTCATGCCCGGAGGCTCTCACACCGCTAGGACAAGGCGACACCGGCGGCCAGCAAGCACCAAAGGAAACGGCGTCTTAGGCTGCATGCATGATCGTCCGCTGCACGCACATCATCAGCCCGGTGACCGGCAAGGTCGAGAACGATCACCCCGGCATCCGTATCGGCACGGAGTACCCCGTGCTGGAGGTGCTCACGAAGCCGGACCAAGTGCTGCTCCGCATCCCCGATCGGCTCGACACCACGGAGTATCGGGACACCCCGAGCCTGTGGGACGCCGCAATGTTCACGGTGGTCAGCGATCGGATGCCGAGATGCTGGGTGGCAGAGCTGGAGGAAGGCCGGCTGACCCTGGCGCCGCGCGCATGGCAGCGCCCGGCTTCTGGGAGGACTACTTCGACGACATGCCTGCTCCTGTCGAGGAGTACGACCGGCTGAAGGCTGAGATCCTCGCCGACTCCTGATCACCGGACGCTGACCAGATGACGGGCGCTTCGTGTATCCCGAGCAGGAGGCACCCAGAACACCTGACGAGCCTGCGGCCATCCCACGACCACAGTTACGGGACAACCCTTAGCTGCCGGTCCAAGGCTGCCTTTGAACCCAGCAGCGTGATGGCACCGCCGATGACTACGCCGACGATGCCCGAGAGAGGGGAAACCCAGTCCATGAGCTCAGTGTCGTGTCTCCGGGGCCGGTTGAGGTGTGTTTCCGTATAGGTCTGCCGGTGGCACCGGGCACGGGGCGCGCCCGCTGGACGCGGCCGTCCTCGACACCGGTCGCAGCATCGACGGCGGCGGCAACGGGCCGGGGCCTTGCGGTCGTTCTCCCAGGGCGGACGACCGGGCGATACCCACCTCCTCGTCGGGGCGCGGCAAACGGCAGGCTCACTGTTCGTTGGCCGGAGGTACCGGCTTTGCTGCCAGCGTCACACGGCGTCGCCGGCGGGCGCGCCACCCGGCTGCCGCGGCTGCGGCAACAGCGGTGGTGAGCAGCTGGGCGGGCAGTTGAGTCAGAAGTCCGTTCAGCATCAGGCGAACAGCATGCTGAAGAAGATCGGTCATCGGTAGGGTCTCCAGAACGTGCGTGCGAATGGCATGCCGGGCTGCGATGTTCCGCCGCAGCCCTCGGTGTGGTGACCACGGTGCGTCGTCCGCCCGGAGCGCGTCGACTTGTCCGGCCTCACGCCAGGACAAGACCGGACGGGATCCGGTTGTCCGTGACAAGTGAGGAGCAGCAGGTTGGCTTACCCGAGCCGACGCACCCGGCCCTGGGGGCCGTTGAAGGGCGGCAACGCGCAGGCCAACGAGACAGCACTGCTGCTTCGGGCGTGGCTGGACGCCGCAGGCATGACGGTCGACGACCTCCGCGCCCAGCTGACCGCCGAGCATTTCCGTGACGGGCGTGTCCCCAGCCGGACAACGGTCGCCGAGCGGCTGGCGGGAGTGAAGCTGGACGAGGATTTCGTCCAGGCGGTCGCGGACGCGTGCTCCCGCGACGCCCCCGAGCGAGATCGCCTACTGCAGGAGTTCCGCGCTCTCAAGGGCATCCACGGCCGTTCCGGTTCGCAGCCCGAGTCCTTACCGATCCGCCCGGCCGAGCCGGGCGCCCGTGCGGACCTCACCGAGGAACTGGTGCAGGTCCAAAGACGGACCCTGGCAGTGCACGACAAGCTGCTGCGGGCCTGGGAACGGGCCGCAGACCTGGAACGCGAACGAGGCAACGCCAACCGGATGGTGGTGGTGCTGCTCACCATGGTGGACAAGCTCCACCGTGACACCGAATCCCTCACCGCTGAACGCGACCGGTTACGCCGCCACACGCGCCGGCCCGAACTGCTGGAGAAGGTCCGCGAGCGCCTCGCCCGCAGCGAGATCCAGCGCAAGAGGGCCGAGGACGAACTCAGGCGCGCCCAGACGGAGCGACACAAGGCCGACCGCCTGGCCGAACAAGCCGCCGAACAGGTCCGGGCCCTAACCGAGGAACTCGAACGGCTGCGACACCAGAGCGGACAACCGGACAACTCTCCCCTACAGACGGTGCTCACTCCCCGCTCCACGAGCCGGGAAACCGCTGACGCGGACGCAGACGACATCGACGAGGCGCTGGCCAAGGCCGCCCGGCACCTGGACGACGGGGCCGAGCGCCTCGAACGCCTCGCGCAGGACCTACACCAGGACAACCCACCGGACATCCTCGCCGACGGCACCCCCACCGTGCCGGTGCAGCCTGAACCAGACGAAGCCGGTAACTGTGCCACCGGCGATGAGGAGACCCATGTCGAACGCATGACACGGGAAGTACTCGAAATGTTCCGCAAGATCAGGAAACTGCCGGTCCGCTTCACCGCGCTTGCTACGAGAGACGCCGAATTCGTCCTCGGCGGCATGCGTATTCTTCTCGCTTCGGACGACGACTTCGCGATGGCCTTCGAACTGCTCGACATCGCCGGAGCACGGGGTACCCCCACCCATGTGGCCGCCCTGACCGCCGGGCTGCGCAGGATGGCCGGCGCCAGCTACGCCTTCCACCTGCTCAGCACGGTCGGACGCGACCGCTCCCCAGACGACATCGTCGTCATGGCCGACACGCTGCGTCTCCTCGCCCAGGAAGCGGATGCCTACCAGATGTTGGCCGCAGTGGGGCGCGAGCGGCAGGCCCAGACCATTGCGCCCGTCGTGGAAGCCCTCAACAGCATGGACGCCGGGTGGGTGCTGGAAGCAGTGCTCCGCGACCGCAGCGCGTACGAGGTCGCGGTGGTCGCCCACGCACTGAACAAAGACGGCTATAGCGAGTACGCGTACCAGCTCGTGCCCAACCCGTTTCCCGAGTGGCGTACGCCTTCAGACGTGCATTCCTCGCATGACACCCTCGTGCTTCGTCTGCCGCAGTCGGAGTACCCGATCGGGGGTGACAGAACAGACCTGCTGTAGCTGATCAACAGCCGGGCACAGCCGGGCCATCAAGAGATGAGATGCGGGAGCGCAGCCGCCAGACGGGGAACCTGACCCAGTCGGTGGGTAGCGAGCTGGTCACCAACGCCTGCAAGTACGCCCCCGGCTCGATCCTGGTGGAACTGCGCATCAACACCCGCGCCGTGGATCTCGTCGTGTGGGACAGCGACCCCACTGTGCCCGCGGCCCGGCCCGCCGACCCCGACAGAACCGGTCAGCACGGCCGGCAGGCGTTCGGCCGCGCAGCCCCAGCCGTAACTGCTCCGTTTTGAGCGATCCGGCGTCATCGCTCTTGTCCCCCCTTGATCATCAATGCAGAGGGAGGAGGAACGCCGCGGCAGCACGCGGGTGACGGTCTGAAATGCAGATGGCGTGGCTGAGGCAAGGAAGTGGTGCAGGTGGCCTCCGTTCCTGGTTGCCTGTGTGACCCACTGTTCGGGCTGGCTTTCGGTGGTACAGGTCCACGATGGGTTGTTCGGGCTGTGGGTAGAGACGGGCAGTCTGCCGGTCGCCATGTCGACGGCCCTGCAGTGCGTGGGTGAGGGTGCTCTTTAAGAAGAGACAGCCGCGCCCATTCGCCTCTGACCTGCATCTTTAGATGGATCATGGTGTCCTGCGGAGCACATTTGAGGCCCGGAAATGTCAACGTGGCGAGCACATTCGGCCCCGAAACTCAAGCTGTGGTTGATCTTCTGCGGCCTGGGGTTGCGCCGGGGAAGTCCGCAGGTCAGGGCGATGCAGCGAGGCGTCGAAAGCTGCGCCCTGCCTGGGATGTCGAGCGGGGAGTGTGCCGCAATTCCGACACAGGAAATCAAGCTTTGCTTGATTAGTGTGGCCGGACGGCACTGAATCTCCATGCCTCGTTGAGTTCCTGAGCCGTCATGCGGGAGGAAGCGTTCCTGGCGGACCCCCGGCGCGTCCCTGCACCAAAAGACAAGCCCTGGTTGATTTTTGGGCTAGTCTCTGGAGCGCCTGAGTAACAAGGAGGTCCTGTGACATCTGATCCGCCAACACCCCGGAGCCCGCGCCCTCGTGCGGTCCCCGACGGAACTTCCGAGGACGTCGGGTTCGACGACCTCCTGCAAGTGCTGGGCGAACAGCTCAGCCAGGCCAACCCGAGCGCCGATCCCCGCGACCGCCGCAAGCTGAAGAACGTCACCTTCGAGTACGAGACCGACCACCGAGCCGTCCACGACATGGCGGGCGACGCCGGCTACAGCCTCGCCTCGAACTGGTTCACGCAGCTATTGGCGCAGTTGGCCGTCGCCAACAGCATCACCAAGTCTCAGCTCTGCGTGTTCCTCTACGTGGCCGGCGGTCAGGAGCGCGGCACCGGAATCGCCGCGTACACCCAACAGGAGATCACCGACGGCCTGAACAGGCTTGCGGCCAAGAAGGGCGGGAAGCGGATCACCCGTTCCACGGTGAACCGCGCAGTCCGGGCCCTGGTCGGCTACAAGTGGGTGGAACAGGCCGGAAACGGCGTGATCCAGCTGAACGTGAAACTGTGGTTCCACGGCAACAGCACCGCCCAGCACGCCGTCCTCGATCAGATCGCCGCCCAGCACGATCGCGATCCGGAAGCCTTCCCCAACGCCATCGGACCCGACGTGCACCAGGAAGAGCTGGACCTCGAGTTCACCCAACAGGGGTACTACAACAGAGGGAAGCGCACCGGGTGATACACGTCCACCAACTGTCCCGCTGTCGTCGACGAGGAAGGGGTACCGATGGCTGAGGTCCTGTCCCCGGTCGTATCCGAGCGCATCTGGGCACTCCCGATCTCCGGATCCTCGGTGAAGTTCTACAACTACCTGCTCTACCGCTCCGACTTCGGCGGCCACCTGCCCATAAAGCAGAAAGACATGGCCCGCGAGTACAGCGTCACCCCGCAGGCCGTCAGCAACCTCATGGCGCCGCTGTGCGACCTTAACATCGTGCTGCGCCCGAAGAACGAGGACGGCGGCAGGGGCAACTCCTACCGCTTGCATCCCCTCGCGGCCAAGTACGCCAGTCCCGAGGACATGGAGAACTCTTTCCGGCAGGCCATCGCGAGCATTAAGGCCGGCGACCTGCCCAACCTCAAGCTGCCCTCCTACGCGACGGTGCCTCCCGCCGAGGGACGCCCCAACCTGCAGGTGGCCTGACCGCACAAATACAGGGGCCCCGCCGACGTATCGGCGGGGCCCCTGTGCCTGAGTAAAAGGTTGTGACTGCACTATACCCATGTCCGACGGCTGCCATCCCGCCAAGTACGCCTTCCAGGTCACACTCTGCGGACCCTGGCGCTTCACCGCGATCGCGGAGCCCTCCTTCAGGACCAGCCGCCAGCCGTAGAAGATCAGCAGCCATGAGCTCGATGCTGCACCAGGATCCGATCTGGCTAAGTGAGGAGATAAATAATTGGGTTAAATTCTGCTAGGGTCTCAGGTGGAGGAGGCGTGTATGGCAACCAGTGAGGAAGAGTTGTTCGCGTCTGTGGACGCGCTGCTCGAGGAGGAGCCGCAGCTTCCGCCGCCTGCGGAGCGTGCGCGGCTGCGTGAGGCCGCGGGCATCACGCAGGCCCGCCTGGCGGCAGCGATGAAGACGTCGACGCAGAGCATCAAGAACTGGGAGAACGGCCGGAGCGAGCCGAAGGAGCCGCGTCTGTCGGCCTACCGGCGGCTGCTGGACGGCTGGACGGCGAAGCACCCCGCACACGGCCCCGCCCCGGCTGCCGATCCCCACTCGGAGACGGTTCCCAAGACGTCCACCAGCCCGACCGCACCTGCGGCGCCCGCGACGCAGACCGCCGCGCCGGTGGAGATGTCCGCTATGCCGGTCGCGCCGGAGAGTCCGGCCGCCCGCCCTGCGACATCGTCCCGTCGCCCGGCCCCGAAGAAGACCGCCGGACCCGCCCTGGACCCGCGGTTCCCGCACGGTCCGCTCGCCGTGCTGGACGGCGACGGCTCCGCGTACGGCGTCGACGGCATCGTGCTCGACTGCCCAGCACGCACCATCCCCGAATTGGTGGAGTGGACGCTGCGCGAGTCCGGCCTCGGTGCGCCGAAGCTCAACCGCTACGGCAAGGACTCCGACCCGCTGATCATCCTCACCGCCGCGGCCGCCGTGAAGCTCGGACTCCCTGAGCGTCTGGAGGGCCACGAGCAGCGCCGCTCCCTGCGCCTGCCCGCCGACCACCCGGTGGTCAAGCAGGTGGTCAAGGCGAAGTGGCAGCTCACCCAGCGCGGGTTCGGCCCCTGGGCGCGGATCTACCGCAAGGCCCAGGGCCGCGAGCGGCAGTGTGTGCAGCTGGCGGTGCTGTCCTGGGACGCCCTGGATGAGCGGTCGTGGCCCGGTGTTGCGGACATGGAGCCGGCCGACATCGCCCGCGTCCTCGGGGTCTATGCGAACCGGGTCATTACCCCGCGCGGCTCCACCGCCGTCTCGGGCCTGGAGCTGATGACCGCGCTGCGCCCGCCGACCCGGGCCGTGCAGGATCGCGCGACCGGGAACTGGGTTTCCGGCCACAACCCCGGCAGCCTCGGGACGGAGCCGATGGACCCGGCGCCGCCGGAGGCCACCGCCGAACACCCGGTTGTCGTCAACTCCGGCTGGAGTGGCGGCTTCCTGAACGAGGAGGCCTACCAGTGGGTGCGCGACGTCGACCTGCTGAGCGATGAGGAGTGCACGCTGCCGTATGCGGTAGGCCTGGACCTCAACACGGCATTCCTCGCGGCTGCGGCCCGCCTGGTCGTCGGCCTGTCCGCCCCCGACCACTTCCACGCTCCCGCCTTCAATCCGAAGATCCCCGGCTCCTGGTTGGTCGACCTCTCCCACATCGAGCTCGACCTCCGCCTGCCTTCACCGTTCACCCCGGACGGCACCCGCCCGACAGGGCCGGCCTGGTATCAGACGCACACCGTCGCCTACGCCCAGGAACTCGGCTACAACGTCCACCCCCTCGAGGCGTACCTGCGGCGCGAGAGCGGCGCGTACCTGGACCCGTGGCACGACCGGCTCAAGACCGCCTACGTCGACACCCTCGCCGACCTCGGCGTCACCAAAGACCTCGACGACCATCAGTTCCTCGCCGCGATGGAGCAGCACAAGCAGACCGACCCGGCGATGGCCGCCGTCCTGGCCGCCATCAAGGCGACGGTTAAGGGAGGCGTCGGCAAGCTGCGCGAGCGCCCCCAGGGCAAGTCCTACCAGCAGGGGGAGCGCTGGCCGGCGCTGGAACGCCCGACCTGGCGCCCCGACATCCGCGCCGCGGTCATCTCCAAGGCGCGGGTGAACATGCACCGCAAGCTCGCCAACATGGCCAGGATGACGGGCCTGTTCCCGCTCGCGGTGCTGTCCGACTGCGTCGTCTACCCGTCGCCGGGGGAGAGCCCGCTGGACTTCCTCCCCTACGCGGCCTCGGGCAAGCCCCAGCCCGGCGGGTTCCGCCTCGGGCCCACGCCGGGCCTGGCGAAACTGGAGGGTGTCCAGACGATGCTGTGGGCAGTCGACCTGATGGAGCAGGGCCTCAACCCAGCCCGTCACATCAAGGGCGGCGACGCCGTCCTGGACGAAGGGGAGTAGCGCCGTGGCGGGAGAGATCGAAGACGCCATCGAGCGCGCCGACCGCGAGTCGTTCACCCAGGAGCCCCCCAGGACGTTGAAGGGCCGGATCGGCTTCCTGATCCGGCAGTTGGGCAGTGCGAAAGCGGTGGCGGCGGAGATCGGTGTCACCGCCGACTCGGTCAACCGCTACCGGCGCGGCGCCCGCAAGAACCCGCCCCCGGACATTGCGGCGAAGGTCGATGAGGCGGTGCGGCAGCGCTGGCAGCCCCGGGTCCGCAAGCGCCGCCGCCGGCAGGCCGCCATCGCCACCGGCGTCACGGTGGAGACGAGGGCCCGCTTCGGCTACACCGCACCCGTCGGCACGACCGAGGACGGACGGTTCCGCCGCCTCACCGTCCACCTCCCCCCGGCCTACGCCCAGCGCCTCTTCGACGCCCGCGACCAGGGCGCCGGCGACCAGGAGATGCACGCGATCATCGCCGAAGGCTTCAAGGACATCTACTTCCAGGACGGCGGAGTTCGCGCACAGGGCCTCAGCGACGTCGAGATCAACAACATCGACTACCTCGACCTGGACTACTGATGACGCCGACGGAAAACGATCTGCCCATCCCCGCCTCTACGGCTTCTCGTCGCGCGTACCGTGGCGGGAGGACCTGCCAGGAGGTGCCGATGAGCGCACAGCCCGAACAAGCCCCCGCCCCGCCGGCCCCGGCCGCCGCCGCCCAGCTGCTCGCACAGCTGCGCGCCGACCGCCGCGCCGAAATGTGGGTGCCGGCCTTCGAGCGGGACTGGGCCAAGGCCCTGGAGGACTCCCGCCACAGCTACAGCCTCACACCGCTGCACGACATCGTGCGGACCTGGCAGCTGCGTGCCGCCGCGGCCCCGGCCGTCGACGCCTACATGGACTCCGGCCGCGACGAGTCCGGCTTCGTGGACCTGGACGACGTCCTCGGCACCCGCCCGTGACCGATCAGGCGTGGACGGTGCGCCTGTCCCCGCAGGCGGCAAATGTGCTCACCGAGCTCCCCGCGCCCGCCAAGGAGATGGTCCGCGACGTCCTCGACATCGCCGTGCGATCCCCGTGGGGCTGGCCCCAGTGGAACGCCGGGGACCCGGAAGGCGAGGACGTCCGCGCTGCCTCCATCGGACAGCTGTCCGTCGTCTACGTGATCAACCGGCTGACCCGGCGCCTGTCCGTCCTGGATGTCGTCTGGATCGGGTAGTCGCCCGTGAGTACGCCCCCGACCGGCCCCGGCGATGCTGTGGGCGGGCCGAGCATCGTCGACTGCGGGCTACTCAGGACGATCTAGGTACTCGCGCACAAGCGCAGCACGGGACCCGCTGCCTAGCATCCGGCCATGAGTTCCGTTGAGCAGACAGCCGGGTCGAGCAAGCAGCTGACGGTGCGGCAGCAGCCGCGGGGCACGACATCGTTTGTGCTGGGCGCTGCCGCCGTCGCGATGATGATGTGCCCGTTTCTGCCTGCCTGGGTTCCGAACGAGGTCCGCTTCTTTCCCGTGTACTTCATCGTGCCCGCGGGGATCGGCGCGGTCGTCTGCGGCCTTGTCGCGCTGCGCAGGGCGCGGGGCCAGGAGGAGGCGACTCCCTCCCGGGCGCGGGCCGGAGTCGCACTCGGCACGACGGCGGTTGTGCTGTCGCTGGCCGTGATCTGCTGGGCGATCTGGGCGCTGAACCAGGCCTACCAGTAGAGGCCAAGTACCCAGCCCGGGAATGAGTGGGCAATCCCTACGCCAGGCCGGGGCCGCAGGCATTGTCCTTGCCGTGTCCTGCCAACGGTCTGTGACGCTGTCCTGATCATGGACGGCTACGAACACCTTGACCTGGCTCACGGAAATGGCGTCCTGCTACCGATGGCACGTGCCATGACCGACAGCTTCTCCTACAAACTTCCTGCCAACACTGTCCGTGCCTACCAGGAGGTACTGCGCTTGGGAGGCGATCTGCACTTGATGCAGGAGGCACTCACTGAGATCGTGAGCGACTTCGTGGACAGCGACCTTCGCAGAACTGACCTGGAATGGGTGCCTCTCGAAGGAGTGAGATGGAGTGCTGAGACACGCTGGCCTGCCATGTGGGACGAACGGGTGCGCCGGGCCTCGGAACCTGAAGGGCCAGGCGTATTTGTTGTCCGCGCCGAGCCAGAGCGCTGTTCACCTGCACTCACGATCCTGTGATCTGCTACGCCGCTGCACGGCGCTCACGCTGTGCAGGTCCCACCTGAGACACGACACAGTGCGCCTCACGCCACGTTGCTGTGCTGATCTCTGTGCCCACGCCACGCCTGTCATGGGTCAGTGCTGTCGGTGACCTTGGCGGGTGGCGCTGACGCACGGTTAGCAGTCGGCCGGGACACGGCGCCGTCCGGTGATGCCAAGCGGTGATGTGTCACCAGTGCGATCGGTTGGGCGAGCCGGTGGCGGGCAGCTGCTCTTGTCCGGTTCCGGTGCATCGGTGGCCGCCGGGCTGGCGCGGGGCATGGCTTGGTACAGGGCGTCGTGTTCGGACGGGTCGGGGAGGGGGCCGTGGGACGGGGCCTCGAAGGGCTGGATGTACGGGGGCGGCACATCCCCATGTGCACAGCGCCCGCACCATGTGCCCGGCTCCTCCCGCAGACGGGAGCAGCCAGCGTTGCGGAGACTACGGGACGAAGGCCTTGACACTCAGAGCGCCGTCATCGTCGATGCGTACCCGGTCGGCGAGTTGGGCCAGGACCTGCTCCGGGGCCAAGCCAGCCCGGGCCGCGAGGGCGCGCAGCCGACGGGAGACGTCCGCCGGCAGCCACACCTGTGCCCGCAGTTCGTCCCGCCCGCCCTGCCGTTCCAGCTCCCATGCCGCCCGCCGCACCGCAGCACCATGCCGCCGCTTCTCCCGGTCGTCAGCCGAGATTGTGCCCTCGCTGTCCATGGCCGGGTCATAGACAGCCCGTTCGGAAACGTCCAGCCACGCGGCGACCCGCCGCCACTCGGCATGCCGCGCTGCCCACACCTCCGCCAGGCGCGCGGGGTCAACGTCGTACGGATCCCGGTCGACGGGCCCGGTCGCCAGCTGCTCGAGGGTCTCTCGCTCCCGCCGCGCGGCCTCCGCCGTCTTCTCCGGCACCTGCGCGACGGTCAGCCCGTCGCCCTGGCGCCGGACAGTGTCGCGCGCCAGGTCCTCCACATTCCACACCATGCCAGCAGCCGCCCTTCTCACGTGGCCCAGTCGAGTCCGAGCGCGGCAAGCTGCGCGAGCCGGTCTCCGGGCAGTTTCGCCCTGCGCCCCTTGAGGTTCATGATCCACACTCCCAGCTTGATCGGGTGTTCCTCACCGTCGATCACGATCCGTTCGATGTGGGAGCGGCTGATCGGCCCCACCGTGCCCGTGCGGTCCTTGTACTGAGTCAGCGCCGCCAGACCCCGCTCAAAGGCGTCAGAACCGCCGCGAGGGGCCTTGCCGGGCGTCTCCGGCTCAAGCGCCAGCGGCGTGATGCCGAGCTCCTCCAGGAGCTCGCGCTGGCCATCCATGAGTCCTGCCCACACGCCCGGTTGGCGCTGCCGAAGGAGCCACCGTCCGACGTCCTGTCCTCCCACGGTGACGCCCGGCAGGAGCTTCGTTCCGGTCTCGTCGCGCAGCAGCTCGCGCACGGCGGCGTAGTGGCGTTGCCAGTCGGCCGGCCAGGCGGGGTTCCAGTCCGGGTCGATCGCCTCGAGCGCGGCCGCCCATTCCGGGTGCCCGTCCAGCGCCCCGGGCCGTCGGAGGTTCGCCAGCCACATTCCCAACGGCCGGTCCAGCACCGTGGCTGTCCGCGGAGCACAGAGACTGAACGCCTGCTCGTAGTAGACCCGCGCGGCCGCCAGGTTCTCCTGGAAGCGTTCATCGGCCGGCGACCACACCATCCCGAGTTGCTCGAGCCGGCGGGCGCGCTGGCAGGTCATCTGCCCGGCTCCGTACGCCCGTCGCTGTTCTGCCACCCACTGCCCGAGCGGTGTCGCGCCCTCCCGGTGCTCGTAGGGCACCCGAGCGTTCCCGACCCGCTCCACGTACCGCCGCAGCGCCGCGTAGCCGCGTGCCCAGTCCTGGCGTTCGGTGTCGATCACATTGAACGACACCCACTCCGCGACCATCACCGGATCCCTGGGGGCGGCAAAACGGAGCAGCAAACGTGATTCTTCCTCGCCCTCCTCCGGCGCGACACCGATGTTCACGGACGGCTGTGCGACGTCTTTCTGCGGCTCCTGCGGGATCGCGAGCAATTCGACGGCTTCTTCGTCGTGCGCGCGCAGGCCCTCCAGGACTTTCACCAGGGGCCGGTAGGAGCCGGAGGTGAACATGTCCTCAGGCTGCTCTCCGGGCTGTAGGAAGACGGGCACGATCAGGGAGGCGAGCTTGCCTTGTCCGGGCTTCTGCCGGAGTGCCCGGCCGATGGCCTGGACGATGTCGTGCGGCGCTCCCTTGGGGTCAAGTAGGGCAACCGAATCCACGCTTCGAATATCGACACCCTCGCCCAAAACACGACAGTTCGACAGCACAGCTCGCTGCGCCGTCGACCCGAACGAACCCAGGACCTCCCGCCGGCGCTCGGGGACGTGTTCGCCGCACAGCCAGTCCGCCCAAATCCGAGAGGGGTACGTCTCGGGCTGGTCGGCGTGCAGTTTCGCCGCGACGCGCTCCAGGCCCTCCGCGTACGCCTGCGCCTCGATCGTCCGATGATGGAACGTGATGCACGTCTGCAGGTTGTGCTGGCTCATGGTGTGCAGGAGCGCGGCCTGCAAGGCTCCCAGCCGCTGACCGCGTACCTCTTCGCTGCGCCGCTCCTCGCCCATCAGCCGTTCGGGGGTGACCACGGGGTCCTTCAGCTCCAGGACGATGATCTGATACCGCGCCAGCAAGCCTCGGGAGACGGCAGAGGCGAGCGAGAGCTTGTACAGGACGGGGCCGAAGACCTTCTCGTCATCCATGGAGGCCGCCATCTCCCTCGGCAGCGCATCCCGCACCCCCTCAGCAACCTCCCGGCTGAGCCGCTCCTCCCAGATTCGCGGCGTCGCCGTCAGGTACAGCCGCCTGTACGCCGGGATGACGGTCTGGTCATGGATATCCGCCCACGCCTTACCCATCGACCCACTTGTCCTGTGGGCCTCATCAACCACCGCGAGGTCTACTGGATCAAGCTTCTGACCGTAGACACCCTCGAACGCCTCCGCCAGCACCCCCAGCGACGCGTAGGTGGCGTAGATGGTCACGGGCCCGGAGCCGTGCCACAGCGCCAACTGGATCGGGTTCGTCGTGGAGCGCACCTTCAACGACCACAGCTCCGGGTCGTCCTGGAGAGAACACACGGCCACCGCCGGCCCCTTGTGCCCGGCCTCGTGCCACGCCCTCACCGTCTGCGCCAGCAGATCCAGCGTCGGCACCAGCACGAGCACACGCCCCCTGGGCACAAGCCGTTTCGCCGACGCGGCAGCCATGATGGTTTTCCCCGTCCCACACGCGGCGTGCACTTGTCCACGAAGACCATTCCAGGGAATACCACCCGGCGGAACATCAAGACCCCGCACAATGGCGGCAACGGCCTCGATCTGGTGATCACGCAGCTTCACGGCCATGCCCCATGTTCTCCTTTTCGCGGAATGCAGCGCGTAATAAAAAATGGAATCCAGGCGTAAGGTGCGCAGCGCTAGGGGTGTAGCATCTGATCCCAGACTCTACACAGTCACAACTTGTGATGCATCACCCGCACACCAACTTCGCACCCGAGGGTGACACAGTGACTCAATCTCACTCACGAACGGCCGTTTCCCTGTATGCTGACAGGCCATTGGCGGACATGCCGGGACGGTCAGACGATGGGGGAGGGGTTCAGGGTGGAGCGCAGCGGAACCCGTCACTACAACGAGGCCGGCACCCCGTCAGTCGACGGTCCGTCACATCCTTTACAGGGATGATGGCTGGGAATCCCAAGCCTTACACAGTCCCGCGCGCGATGCACCCCCCCTACTGCCAGCCCCAGGAATCCCGCTTGCGGGATTCCCCCAATTCGCGCTTGCGCGAATTGGCACACACCTAGAATTCCGCTTGCGGAATTCGATTCCCGCGCTTGCGCGGGAATCTGGCGGAGCGTCAGCGGAGCCGTTCCCTATGCAGCGCGCCAGCGCTGCAT